>JAACFD010000004.1 GCA_009937555.1 Chlamydiales bacterium
ATGCCCTTCACTACCTTTTTGTAGGGGAGTTAAAAGAGCTGTGTAGACAGCTAAAGCTTCCCATCAAAGGTAAGAAGCCTGAACTTATTCAGCGTATAGCTGTCTTTTTAGAGTCTGGCAAAATTTACAGTGCCCCAAAGTATCCGGAAGTTTCATTAGCTAAGAAAAATAAAAGCTACCCATTACATCCAAAAACATTAGTTTTACATGGCGCATATAAAAATGATTTAGCTACCCGAAACTTTATGAAATCGTTAATAGGGGAGCACTTTCATTTTACTGTTTATGGACAAGACTGGATAAAGCAGAAGTGGTTTGACGGGAGCCCTCCCACTTACATGGAGCTAGCTAGTTTTTGGGAGAAAGAGTATCAAGCCCGAAAGGGAAAAAAATCACCATTGAAAAGAGAGTGGGCATACCTAAACTTTATCAGAGATTACCTTGAGAAGAACCCTAGCAGCTCTCAAGAAGAAATTACTCAAGAGTGGGAAAAAGAAAGGCTTAAGCACAAGAAAGAAGTAGAACTTATTGTTAAAGTAACTTTTTGAGGAATTATGGTGGCACCTTCACTAAAAACTGAAAGGCTTTTACTGCGTCAGTGGCAAGATAGCGATTTAGCTGCTTTTGCTAAAGTGAATGCCGACAAAAAAGTAATGGAATACTTTCCAAGTACACTTTCTATAGAAGAGAGTGATGCACTAGCCAAAGTAATTCAACATGAGCTTCAAGAAAAAGATTATGGACTATGGGCTGTAGAAGTTTTGGGTAAAGCTTCATTTATTGGCTTTGTTGGCCTGCATTATCAGAATTTTGATGCACCCTTTACTCCATGTGTTGAAATAGGTTGGAGAATAGCACAGGAGTACTGGAGGAAAGGTTATGCTATTGAGGCAGCAAAAAGGGTAGAGGAGTATGCATTTGCAGATCTAAAGCTAAAAGAGCTTGTTTCATTTACAGCTAAAGTCAATCACCGCTCTATTAAGTTAATGGAAAAGCTTGGGATGCAGCGAAATTCAGATGAAGACTTTGAGCATCCTAAACTTCCCAAGGGTCATGCTTTAAGTTGGCATGTACTGTATAGAAAAGAAAACTCATTAATATAGTTAGAGAGCAAAAAAAAAGACTTAGAACCGAAGTTCTAAGTCTTTTATGTGCTCGGAACAGGACTTGAACCTGCACGCCCAAAATGAGCAAGGGATTTTAAATCCCTTGTGTCTACCAATTCCACCATCCGAGCAGAAATTAGAAAGACTACAATTTAGCTGTTTTTAGCTTTATGAGTCAAGTAAAAGTAGATAGATTTAGTTTTTCATTTTAAAGAAGGAAGTTTTTCCAAGTAAAGCACCTATAAACCAGCCTGAGATATGAGCTGTATTTGCAATGCTAAGGTTGAATAGAGGTTTACCGCTAGTAATAAAGGTGATCGCAGATATAAGTTCTAAAGCCAGTAAACCTAAAGTATAAATAGCAATGAAAGTAAAGGTACTAGGGTGAACCATATAACCTTCCCAGATAGCTATTTTCTGACGCATCCATATAAAGCCTATCATTGCTAAAACGACTCCAGAGAAGCCCAAAAAAGCCATTCCGCCCATAAGGTATTGGCATGTATTTGAAAAGATTGCCGTTAAGATAATGAAAAGCAAGTAGCGTGTGAAAGGTACTCTAGCCTCAATCTGTTTTCCTAAAGTGCCTAGCCATATCATATTGAAGATAAGGTGAATAAGATCTTGGTGTAAGATGGCGGGAGTAAAAAGACGCCACCATTCACCCTCCTGAATTTTATAGAAGGGTTGAAAGTGAGCAAGCCATAAATTTAAGGGGGCGTGACCAGACTTTAAAGCATAGACAATATATGAGAAAAAACCAGGGAAAGCTGAGCTAGAAAGGTTCATATCAAAAGCTAGTAACTGAAATAAATTTATATTTAGCTCAGTGGAAAGATTAAGGCCTAAAAATAAAGATGTACAGAGAGCTATGATGCTATAAGTTAAAAAGCTTTGAGGTAGAGGTCTCGTAAATTGCTTGAAATGATTCTTTGCCTTCTGTTTTTTTTGAAATACTTCCTCAAAGGCTTTATTCACAAAGTTAGCTGTTTGTTGTATATCCTGGAACTCCTTAGCGTTCGGATCTGCTAGATATACTTTTAGGTACTCTTGTGTTTTTTCAAGATCTTCTTCTTGAACAATCCATATCTGAAATGACTCAGTTTGGTAGTGGTCGATCTCTAGCTTATTCTCAACAGCATTTAAAGATAGGTAGAGGGAAAAAACTTGAGCATGTTTACTGTTTTTGAAAGAGTGTACTAATCGCATAAAGAGCGCACTTTTTTAATCACTTGCGTGGTGGATAGGCCTTCAATGAGGTTTACAATATGTATACGGCCACCACAAGACTTAACTAGTGGCGCTTCAATACAATCTTCTGAATACTCTGCACCATTAACATGCACATCAGGTTTTACCTTTCCTAAAAAATTAAGAGGGGTAGTTTCCTCAAAAAAAGTGATGAAGCTAACAAAGCCTAAGGCTGCCATCATTTGCATACGGTACTCTAAAGGAATAATAGGTCTATCAGGGGATTTATAACTCTGAATAGATTCATCAGAGTTTAGTGCCACCAGCAAAATATCTGCCTGCTTAGAGGCTTCATAGATGATGTGTAAGTGTCCTGCATGTAGGAGGTCAAAAGAACCGTTTAGTGTAGCAATACTTTTGCCTTCAGACCTTAGTTTTTCGACTATTTCTTCTAAGTTTTCAGGTGATATGAATTTTTTATCAAACAGTTCTAAAAAAGAGCTTTTTTCCTTTGAGCAAGTAATAGTGTCCATTATCTTTTTCCTCTAGTTTTTTTTACTTGAGGGAAAGCAATCTTGAATACATCATCATAATGCCCAACAAAGTGGATCTTTAAGCCTTTTTTCAAGAAGGCTGGAAGTTCGTCAACATCACGTTCATTCTCTTGAGGGAAGATAATAGAGTTTAGACCTGAACGTTTAGCAGCAATTAACTTTTCCTTTACACCGCCAATAGGGAGTACTCTACCAGTGAGTGTGAGCTCTCCGGTCATACCCAAGTCATCTGCTACAGGTACGTCCATTAGTAGTGATAAAAGTGCAGTGACCATAGTAATACCAGCAGAAGGGCCATCTTTTGGAGTTGCTCCTTCAGGGATATGTATATGTACCTCAGTCTTTTTAAAGAATTCAGTTAACCCTGTGTACTGAGTAAATGAACTTAAAGTGTAACTCCAAGCTATTTGAGCAGATTCTTTCATTACCTCACCAGCTTGGCCAGTAAGTTTCATGGCTACTTTCTCATTTTTCATCTTAAGCGTTTCAATGTACAGAGTAGCACCCCCAAGAGAGGTCCAGGCTAATCCCATAGCTACACCAATAGGAGTCTTTTCATAAAAGCGATCACTAGTAAAGATAGGCTTTCCTAAAAATTCCTTCAGGTTTTTCTCTGTAACTTTTGTGACTGCAATCTTCTTTACTTTTGTTTTTCGTTGTTCTGCTTTCTTTGCAATTTTTACTGCAGTTTTTCTAAGAACTCGCTTGATTAAGTTTTCAAGGTTTCTGACACCAGCCTCACGTGCATATCCATTAATAAGGTGCTGCAGACCCTTTTTAGAGAAAGTTATTTCTGAAGCCTTAAGGCCCATCTTCTTTCTGTTTTTAGGGATTAAAAACTTTTGCGCAATAGCTAATTTTTCTGCAGAAATATATCCTGATAGCCTTAGTACGTCCATTCTATCTTTTAAGGGTTCAGGGATATTTTCTAAAACGTTAGCAGTTAAGATAAATAATACATCTGAAAGGTCCGTAGGAACATCTAGGTAGTGATCAAGAAATGTATTATTTTGCTCTGGGTCTAGTACTTCTAAAAGTGCTGATGCAGGATCACCATTAAAGCTAGAACCAATTTTATCTACTTCATCCAGCATGATAACAGGGTTCATTGTTTTACATACTTTTAGAGCCTGAACTATTTTCCCTGGCATTGCACCAATATATGTTCGTCTGTGTCCTTTAATTTCAGCCTCATCACGCATTCCGCCAACTGAAAAACGGTAGAACTCTCTATCTAATGCATGGGCGATACTTTTACCAATACTTGTTTTACCAACTCCTGGAGGGCCAACAAGGCAAAGTATACTTCCTCTAACTCCGCCTGTTAGTTTACCTACACCAATAAATTCTAAAATTCTGGATTTGATATCTTCTAGGCCGTAATGTTCTTTTTCTAGTATCTTCTCTGCAGCTTTTAAACTTAAGCGTTCTTTACTATAGATACCCCAAGGTACCAGTGTTAACCAGTCTAAGTAATTGCGGCATACAGAGTACTCAGATGACTGTGGGTCCAGAGAGTTGAACTTGTCTATCTCTTCTTCTATAGTTTCCATGACATCCGAAGGAACAGAGCGTTGCTTTAGTCGCTCTTCAAACTTCTCTGTATCTACAGCGCGTTCATCTTTCTCAATCCCAAGCTCTCTGCGGATAGCTCTAAGTTGTTCACGTAAAAAATACTCTCGCTGCTGTTTATTGATATTAGTTTCAATTTTTTGATTTAGCGAAGTTTGGAGCTTAGTTAAGTCTAACTCTTTTCTTAATAATATAAGAGCTTGGTCAATACGTTTTTGTATCTGGAAACTCTCCAATACCCTTTGTAGCTCTTCTCGAGAAGCTGTAGTTAGAGCAACCGCAAAGTCAGCTAGCTTCCCTGGCTCAGTAAAGTCTGTATGACCTAGAAATATCTGCAGTTCTTCTTTAAATAAAGGGTTAAGTTTGAGCAGCTCTTTAATAGTGCTTATGATGCTTATAGAGTATGCTTTGAGCTCAGGTGTACTTCTTCTATTTGTAACCTTTGGGTATTTTGCATTAACAACAAGGTGCTTATTTTTCTTGCTACCCGAAGTTGCAGTGAAACGACCCTCCATATTTAGAATGATCTGAGCACCACCAGTTTCTAAAGGAATAATGCGTAGTATTCTTGCTACAACTCCAACCTTGTAGACATCCTTAAAGTTAAGCTTGTAAATATCCTGATCTTCATCTTTGGTAAGTAAAAGACCTAAATACTTCTCCTCTTTATCAGATAAAGCTTTTAGTATCTCGTAGTAAGGACCTTGGTCAATAACTAAAGGAGCAGCCATTCCTGGAAAAAAGGGGCGCTTAGTCAAAGGGATAACAGGTAGCTTAGCTGGGAAGTTATTCTTTTTCGATTCGCCACTTTTCTCTTCGTCTTTCTCTACAGCTTCTATTACGACGTCTTCTAATTCATCTTTATTCTTGTCATCAAAGTTCATAAAATTCAACATAAACCTTTACTTGTATTTACCTAATATATTTGGACTTGGCTCATTTAATAATGAAGCAATTTTAGCAAGCTGCTTAAATGATGACAACTCCATAAGGTATACATTTTGAGTATTTTTTCTTCTTCTCTGTATAGAGTGACTCTATATCAATGAAGGAATTTTTTGAAAAAGAAAAATAATAGCTTGTATTTCAGAAGCTTAAATATTTAAATTTAAAGTTCTGTTATCTATAATTAGCTTTTAAAAATTGTCTTAAGGTAATTAAAACCATGAAAGCCTTAGTAATATGCACTAGTTTTACAAAAAATGTGTTAAGCTTATGTTCTTCAGAGGGAGTAATAAGCTTTTCAGATTCTTTACCCCAAGCTGCTCACTCAGAAGCATGCTTTTTTCAGCTGGAAGAACTTTTTAAAAATAATAGTATCCAGGATATTGAACTTATTATATGTGGCGTTGGCCCGGGATCTTTTACAGGGATTAGAGTGGGTGCTGCTATTGCTAAAGCTTTTTCTTATGCTAAAAAAATTCCTTTAGTTGGGGTTAATAGCCTTAAGGCTCATAGGCCTAAAGAAGAGAGCTACCCGAAGTTTATTAACCTATTGGATGCCAATACCCCAGGATTTTTTGCTATAGAAGGGGCAATAGAAGGCGATGTTTGCTCATGGGGAGAAGCTTCTTTGATTGATTCTGTGGCATTACAGGAGGTATTGAAAGGAGAAACGCCAGTTTTCTCTTTTGAAATAGAAAAGCTTAAAAGAAAATTTCATAGGATAGGGAAAGATTTTCCTTCTGGTATAAATAGCGCTGAAATAGATGCTTACTCTCTCTATGAGGAGGGTGTTAAGTCGTTTAAAAACAATGATTTTACGTTAGATGGAAGGCTTGAGCTTGAGTACTTACGTGCTAGCCAAGCGGAGATAGAGTTAAGTAATACAGCTAGCAATGGTTGAAATAAAAGTCTTTCCACTAGTATAATGGGTTTTTCTATTTATTAGGAAAATTTCAGAATAAACAAAAAATTACTTAAGTATTTAGAATTTTGAAAATTAGGAAGAAAATATGACAAGTGTAAAGCTTCGCCCTGGAGATTCAGTAGACAAAGCACTAAGAGCTTTAAAAAAGAAACTTGATAAAGAGGGTGTTATGAAAGCTGCTAAAGCTCATCGTTTTTACGATAAGCCATCTGTAAAGAAGCGTGCAAAATCTAAAGCTGCTGCAAAATACAGAAACAAAAGCAAAAATAGAGCTTAAGTCTTTTACCCTTATCTGGAATCATGAGTGACTATTATCAAACATTAGGTGTTAGCCGTTCTGCTAGCGCTTCTGAAATCAAAAAAGCCTATCGTAAGCTTGCCTTAAAGTTTCATCCTGATAAAAATCAAGGAGATGACAAGGCTGAGCAGCGCTTTAAAGAAATTTCGGAAGCGTATGAAGTCCTCAGTGATGACCAGAAACGCCAAATCTATGACCAATATGGTAAAGATGGGCTAAATGGAGCCATGGGAGGAGGTGCCGAAGGGTTCTCCTCTATGGAAGAAGCCCTTAAAACTTTCATGGGTGCATTTGGTGGAATGGGAGGAGACTCTATTTTTGACTCCTTTTTTGGAGGAGCTGGTGGTGGAGAATCATCAAGAGCTAGAGCGGGGTCAAGTAAAAAAGCTAGCCTTAGCGTAACTTTTGAAGAAGCTGCTACTGGTACTGACAAAGAGATCATGATCTACAACTATGTGAACTGCGATACCTGTCACGGTTCTGGAGCTGCAAGTGCTAATGGCGTACAGACATGTTCTCAGTGTGGCGGTAATGGCCAAGTATTCCAAACACGTGGCTTTTTTAGTATGTCCAGTACATGCCCTGCTTGTGCAGGTGAAGGCCAAGTCATTACAGACCCTTGTAAGAGTTGTCAAGGTCATGGCCGAATAAAGAAAAAAGAAACAATCTCTGTTCAGATTCCTGCTGGTGTAGATGATGGAATGCGTCTAAAAATGTCAGGAAGAGGTGATGCTGGGTATAACGGCGGACCTAATGGTGATTTGTATATCTTTATTCAGCTTAAAGAGCACAATGTTTTCCAAAGAGAAGGGGATGATGTTATACTAGAGCTGCCGGTTTCATTTACTGAAGCTGCTCTAGGGTGTAAAAAAGAAATTCCTCTTTTATCTGGAGAGAGTAATCGTATTACTATTCCTGAAGGAACTCAACCAGGTAAAATCTTAAGAGTAAAAGGTAAAGGTTTCCCTAATGTTCACCATCATGGTCAGGGAGATCTATTAGTGGTCGTTATCATTGAAACACCTGTAAATCTAAACTCTGAGCAAAAAAAGATTCTAGAGTCTTTTCAACAGTCTGAGACAGACAAGAACAATCCCAGAAAGCAAGGCTTTTGGGATAAAGTGAAAATTTTTTTTTCGAAAAAGTAAAAGCTTGTCTAGCGTTCTTTAGTTTGTAACTTTTCTTTTCATTTCTACGCTTACAGAGTCACTAATAGTGTCTTGATGAGCAATTGCAAGGTCTAAGTGATCCTTAACACTACCACCTATTTGGTTTTTGACTGTTTGAAGAGCTTTTTCATAGCTATTGCACTCAGATGAAAGATGCGCTAGAAAAACTTTTTCTAGCCCAGGATGGATAAGAGACTTTAGTAGCCTTCCGCAGTCTTCATTAGATAGGTGACCTGTTCTACTGAGAACTCTTTGCTTATAAACTTGTGGTCGGTTGCATGCATGGACCATAGAAGGGTCATGGTTGGATTCTAAAACTAGAAGATTAGATTTTCTTAACTGCTCTTCAATATGAGGGTGATAGAATCCTAAATCTGTGCATATTGAGACCTTATAGTCTAGGCTATCTACATATATTGAAAATGCAACAGGATCAATAGCATCATGAGGCACTGAAAAGGGACTCACTACTATATCCTTAAATTCAAAAGATTCATTTGTTGAAAAGAGTTTAAATTGAGGAGTGTCATTTAGCGTTTCAACAATAGCTTTTGCGGTTTCATGATTAGAAAAAACAGGAACCTTAGCTTTTAACGCTAGAACTTTTAATCCCTGTATGTGGTCGCTGTGTTCATGAGTTACTAAAATGGCATCAAGTTCTTCAACCTTAGTGTCTAACTGCTCTAACCTTAGCTTTAATGCTTTCCCACTAATGCCCGCATCAATAAGAATTTTACAGTGGGGTGTCTTCAGGAGGTAAGCATTTCCCCTTGAGCCAGACGCTAGTGGACAGAAAAATAAAGACATTGTAACCCTTAGAGTAGTAATCCTTAGAAGTTTTAAGTATAGCTTATTAATAGAAAAACTAGCTAATATTTAAAAAATAAAATAGAGTAAAAATAGATATCTTATTGCATTTTTGAACATTATTAATATTGACGGGAATGTGATGAAAATGTTTAAGATGCAAATTAGAATAAAAGACGTTGTTTATTAGTTGGTGGCTATGGAAATAATTATTGATGACATTCATGTGGATTTAGACTTACCAAAAGAAGATGTAAGCTTACAAACTGTAGTTGAGGAAACCGAAGATTATTTGTTTTCGGTGGGTAAAGTTGCCGTTTCATTAACATATAATGGAAAAAAAATTACAGAAAGTGAGTTAGACCAACTATTAAAGCGATCAGCTCAAAAGAGCGATAAGTTACAATTTTCTGTCCTTAGTATTAATGATTATGTGCTTAATCATTTAGAAGCTGTTGTGCCTGCTAATGAGAACTTAAAGCAAAGGCTTTTAACCTTTTCTGAGCAGATACTATCAGCATCTAAGCCTACAGAACGGCAAGAACTCGTAGCAGAGTTTACACAGTTTTTTGATTTTTGGTTAAATTTTCAGAAGTTATTCCCTGAGGAAACTTCTAAAGTAAAATTTGGAACTCATAGCTTTGAAGATTACTTCGCATCGCTACAAAAAATGCTTAAAGAAATTGTAGAAGCTATGGAGAAAAATGATTTTGTCTTGGCAGCAGACCTGATTCAGTATGAGGTAGTTACTATGCTAGATGAGCTAAGTCCAACTGTTGAAAAGTTAAAACAGTTGGTTAGTGAAAGACAGTCTAGTGCTATTAAGGTCAAAGATCAAGGCCAAGAGGAGACAAGGACAGATAAGGCATGACAGAAAAAAACCCTTTTTCCAAAACTTATAAAAAGCAACAAATTGAGTCAGCTAGTCCTGGCGAACTTGTAGTTTTGTTATATGATGGTGCAATAGACTATCTAACTAAAGCACAGAATGCTTTAAGTAGTGATGGTCTCGATAGGATTGAAAAGTTTCATAACAATTTGATTTCCTGTCAAAACATTATCAACGAGTTGACAGCTTCTTTAGATATGGAAAAAGGAGGGGATATAGCAAAAAATCTCTTCAGACTTTATGACTTTATGTACCGTAAGCTTGTTTCAGCTAATTTAGATAAAAACCAAGATGACCTAAGCTCTATTAAAAATATGTTGATTCAACTTAGAGATGCATGGGTTAAGGTTACAGACAAAGAGGCTGGAAAAGGGAATACTCAGCCAGATCCAGGTTCTATTGCTAATTTAGATCTACAAGGGTAGTTTAGCGATGAAAGATGCAAAGACTATCATTCAAGAAATGCTTCAAAAATTTGATAAGCTGCTACACAATCAAAAGCGATTGAACGAACTGTCACTAGACTTTTCTACCCCTTACCCTATTGAGGCACTTCAGTCATCTCAAGAAAACTTAATAGATGAATTAAGCTCTCTTGACCAAAAGCTAGGTGAAGTTGCTTCGCCTGAAGTATTGAGAAAAGATGTACTTTGGAAAGAAGTAGAGAAAGGGCTTACTAATTTTCACGAGCTTAATAAACGTTTTACAGATGTTTTAGCAGTGAAGAAAGGGCTAGTAAAAAAAGAGTTAGACCACTTAAAGAACGCAAAGAATGCTTTACATGGCATGAAGAAAAGTTATGTAAAGCAAAACGTGAGTTTTTCTAAATCCAGACATTTAGATACTATTCAATAATTCATTTCTTAGAATTTACTGAAGCTACCATAATTAAAAGCAAAATAGACAAGCTGTAAACTCCTATAGAGTCTTGTATCAGGAACATTAGAGGGTGGTCAGTGTAGATAGAGCAATCCTTTGCTAAAGCTAAAAGGGAAGCTAAAATAGCAAAAGTGATGACTAAAAATGAAAATACTTTCTTTCGCCTTACATGGCTGTTTGCATAAATATCTTTATTCATCATCGTCTCCTAAGGGACTTCCCAGCTTAATCAAAACTGTTCGTGCTTTATTGCCCTCGGCCTTAGATATTATTTGAGCCTCTTCAAGCTCATCTGTTAAGGAAGCAGCTCTAGCATAGCCAATCTTTAACTTTCTTTGTAGGAAAGTTGTGGAGGCATTCTGAGTTTCAATAACCAGATTTTTTGCCTGCTCAAAAAGAGGGTCTTGTCTATCAGCTTGAGGGTTTAAAGGGTGTTGCATTTGAGAAGAAGCTAAAGGTACGCTTTCCTCCATATCATCAAAAGAATCGATTAGGTAGGCAGGTGGTGCTTTGTCACAGATATCGTCAATAACAGCTTGAATGTCATGATCTCTAATGAAAGCACCTTGAGCACGCATCAATGTAGAGGTGCCTGGGGGTAGGAATAGTAAATCACCATTACCAAGTAAGCTTTCAGCTCCAGTTTCATCTAAAATAATCTGACTATTAATTCTACTAGCTACTTTAAAGGCAATTCTAGTTGGGAAGTTAGCTTTAATAATTCCGGTGATCACCTCTCTTGAAGGTCTTTGTGTAGCTAAGATTAAGTGAATACCTACAGCACGAGCCATTTGAGCAATACGAGCAATTGGACTTTCAATATCATAAGTGGAAACCATCATTAAGTCGGCAAGCTCATCAATAATGGCTACAATATAGAACATCTTTTCAGGGATATCTAATTCTAGAGAGTCTTCAAGTTCTTTATTAATTTTCCTTTCATTGAAGGAGTGAATATTTCGAACTCCAAGGTTCTTAAATATATTGTATCGCTTTTCCATCTCTTTTACTAGCCAGTTAAGAGCTGTACAAGCTCCTTGTGGCTCTGTAATGACAGGTGCTATCATGTGTGGTAAGCGATTATAAGGGGTTAGCTCTACTTTTTTAGGGTCAACAAGCAGTAGCTTTATTTCATTTGGCTTAGCATTCATCAAAATAGACATGATGATAGTGTTGATGCAAACTGATTTACCAGAACCTGTTGCACCAGCAATAATACAGTGGGGCATTTTTGTTAAATCAGCACATACATGCTCTCCACTTACTGTTTTTCCTAAAAGCACAGGAATGTGGTAGGGCTTTTTTCTAGACTGGTAGTGGCCTAGCATTTCTCTGAAGCTCACTTCTTGTGGATTTGGATTAGGAACTTCGATACCTACAGCAGCTTTTCCAGGGATAGGTGCTATGATACGAATGCTTTGGGCTTTTAGGTTAAGGGCAATATCATTCTCTAATGCCTTAATTTTTTGTACCTTTACACCAACAGCAGGGTGTACTTCAAATGAGGTAATGGTAGGGCCGCAGTGGATGTTTCCTACTTTAGCTTCAATTCCAAAACTGGCTAAGGTTTGCTCTAAAAGAGCTGCTTGCTTCTCTAGAGTTTGCTTGATGAAGTCCTGGTTTACATTTTTCACTTCTGTAAGAAGTTTTGGAGAAGGTTGCTTATAGTTTTCATAGTCACCATTGTAGACCCTTTGTGCTCTTATAGCAGCTTCTTTTGCTTTCTCTTGTAGAGATGCTTCTTGCTTAGGGCTTAACTGTTTTAAAGATGGTGTTTTCCCTTTTGAAGCAGGAGGAGGCTCTATTTCACCTTCTTCCTCTATAGCAGAAGTGGAGGGGGCTTCAGAGTGAGTGTGTATTTTTGTCGTGATTTCATTTAGGGAAGACGCATTAGGAGCAGGAGTAGAGGGAGCTTTTGGGGTTAACTTACTATTATTTGCACTGGGGCTTTCAAAAGGTTCTTTCTTTGAGAAAAATGATAGTTTCAAATTTTTTAAGAAGTCTAGACGGCTGCTTACACTATCTTTGTTCTCATCTCGTTGAAATAGCCTTTGGAAGAAGGCAAGTGATTCAGCAAAGCTTTGGTTATTGATCAAAAAGGTAGATATAATAAGGGTTGTTGTGAAAATAATAGCTGTTCCTAAGCTTCCAAGTATACGTTTTAGGTTTGCTTCAGGAAGATCTGTGAATAAATAATATAAGGGAACACCCCCTAAATTATCTCGTACCATCTTATAAGTAATATTTGTTTCAACCTGAGTGTACTCAGAATAGATTAAAGGCCTGAAAAAAGCGCCTATCTCAGGGAAAGCTTCTGCAACGATGTTTAAAAGCATACATGCAGATAGTAGCATTAAAAATAGGTAAACGAAGGCTCCTCTAAGGCTTTGTGTATACTTGTTTGTAAGTAGCTTCCAGCCTAGGTAACTTAAGAAAATAATAAGCAGGTAACTACCAAGGCCAAAGGTATATTGTAGTGCCCAACCTACAGCATAGCCCATTAAGCCAAGACTACTATTGCTATCCTGGTCTCCAGAAAAAGAAAGGAGTGATAAAGCCATAATTAAATTCAGACCTAAAATAATTAGACCTTTGATCTCTAAGGGAAGTATGGATGATCTCTCCATCTCATCTTTAGAAAATACTACTTTACGTTTTGATTTGTTCTGCTTTTTAGAGCCCCGTTTTTTCATTGTATGTAGTCAAACCCTCAGGTTAAATATTAAATTGGTAAAACGCAAATATCGCTATTATAAAGCAATAGATAGAGAAGAAGCGTAAGCGCCCTTTTGATACTAGGGTAATTAATGTTCTTAATGATAGCAAGCCTATTACAAATGATGATAAGAAGCCTATGAAGTAGCAATTAAATGAGACTGCATATAAGACTGATGGATCCTTGCTTATTTTAATCACTTCAAAGAGGGTTCCTCCAAGTATTGTAGGGATAGCTAGTAAAAAAGAATAACGAAGGGTATCGGGATAGGGCCATGATAGAATCCTGGCTGCGCTGATGGTTGCCCCGCTTCTGGAAATCCCAGGGAAAATAGCTAGAGCTTGAAAGCAGCCTATAAATAAGGCTTGTTTTAGCTTACTATGAGTGGGAGCATCTTGGTAGCTAGCCTTAAATTTAGTTAACCTAGAAGTGAACCAGAGTAGGCATGCTGTGCATAAAAAGAATAAGGGTAAAAATTCTTTTGTCCCAAAAATAACGCTAATATGTTTCTCAAAAATTGCTACGGGTACTAATGGGATTAGAGATATAGCTAGCATAGTTACTAGAGAGTAGTCCCTTTTTTTTAAACTTTCTGAGATATCACTAGAATAGACAAAAAAAATGGAAAGCAGTGTACCTAAATGGCAAACAAGGTCGAAAAAAATGAGATTACTAAGGTTTTTTAAACCTAAAAGGTGTTCGAATAGTTTGAGGTGACCGGAGGAGGATATGGGAAAAAACTCTGTGAGGCCTTGAATAGCTCCAAGAATAAAAGCCTGCAATAGATTCATACCAACCACATAAGAGAGAAAAAGTTGGGCGACTGATGGGATTCGAACCCACGGCTTCCGGAACCACAATCCGGCGCTCTAACCAACTGAGCTACAGCCGCCAAAATAAAAAACATTTATATAGTAATGCTTTGTTTAATGTCAATCGAAATGATGGAAACTTATCTGTATATACTTTTTTTTACCTCCTTAACTTGTTTTATATTAACGGTATAATACTACGGCCAGAAGCTTAGTGAAAAATGGGGAGATTGCATAGCTTTTTCTAAATAAAGCATTAAGAGAACAAAAGACGACATGGAAAATAGCAGCACTGGGAAGGGAAAAGATGTAGCCCAGATTGTAATTTGATGCTGAATGGGGGCTTGCTCTAAAAGCTGTAGTAAATAGTAGGTATAGTATGCATTTAACTGCAAAACTAAAATGCCAAGCTTTGGAATTAAGGGGTATAGAAGGAAAGAAGTAATGAGCATATATAAACAAAAGGAAAACAAGAAAGGAAAAAATAAGTTGTAGTAGATACTTGCTAAAGGGAAAGTATGAAAGTGATATAGGCTTAAAGGGGCTGAGGCAAAAGTGACAGCAAAGCTTAAAGACATTAGCGAACTTGCCATGCTGAGTATACCCGAACCTTCATGGATAGATAAGTAGTTCCCAAGCTTATTAAGAGAAAGTTTAAGGAAGCGCTCAATAGGGTGGTAACCAAGTAGTATAGCAAAAGTAATAAAATAGCTGAACTGAAAGCCAATCGAGAAAATGAGCTCAGGAGCTATGATAAGAGATATAATTAAACTAGCAGATAAAATATTTAGAGCTCTAGGTTTCAGCTGTAAAATATAGGCCACTATAGTTAACGAAATAGAAGCGAAAGCTCTAAGTACAGAAGCGGACACCCCAATAAATAAAAAGTATGAACTTAGGATAAACCATAGCATGAGGTTTCTTGCTTTGCTTTGTTTAATAGGTTTCAAAAGCAGGGTGAAAAAGTAAGCTATTAGGCCAAAGTGCAGGCCAGAAATCGCCAGGAGGTGTAATAAGCCAAACTGCTTCATATAAAACATTGTCATTGAAGGTGTGATATCGCCTGTGGATAGAGCGATGAAAACCTCTTTACTATCAGTTGCTATTTTTTGTTTCTTTATAAAGCGCTTTATGCGCTCTTGTAGCTGGCTTCTAACTGGGGGCAGGTAAGAAGTTTTACCTTTATCATTTAGGTCTGATTTAATAAAGGCCTGGTAGTGAAACTTTCTCTTTTTTTGCATTTCAATGTTTGCACTGTATAGGTGGCCTATTTTGGGAGCTTTTTTTTGCTTTAGATAAAATGATAGGTAATAGCCCTTAGAAACCCTTTTAGTAGCTGTGTTATCAGTAAACTTTTTTACTTTAGCTTTGCAATAGTAAGCAGGATTTTTAGCTGTTCCTGCTGCCTTGCAGTCTTGAAGTTCAAAAGTTGCAACTCCCTTGATAATTGCATTATCTACAGGTTCTTGGTAATTAAAATGTAGATAAAAACAAAAGGCGATAGCGCTAAGTATTAATGTATAAATATGCTTATAGTGTACATGATAGAATGCGTATCCGATAGGCATAATTACTATCAAAGCAAGCAAGGTATTACTAAAACCCAAAAAGTGGGTAAAAGCTAAATATAGAAAAGTAATAGCAAAGGTAAATAAGGGATTTGTTTTTAGAAAAGGACGCAAAAGGTGCATAAAAGGCTATAACTTTCCCTTTTTCAGTTTGAAAAAGGGAATAGTCTAAGTAATACACTTTTATAGAGAAAGTTTTTTAACTACTCACTAAGTCCTGTAAGTCAATATCATTCTCGGGGTGTTCTCTTAGATACTGGATGATACTGCTATTTTTTTTAAAAAATGTTTCCAAGCTTTTCTTTATGCTCTGGTGAGCCTGATCTTCAGGTGTCTCTAACTGGAAGTCATCTTTTTTGTAGTAGCCAACGGGATTGGTGTTTAGTATTTCAGCAGCTTGATCTCTATCCATGTCTTGGACAGAGTCTAAAGCTTTTTGCTTTGCAACCACCTCAACAGATAGTTCATTATCTGTCATAATACCAATATGAATATTGTCTCTCAGAGCAGGGTTTTTTTTGAACTCATTTTGTAGCACATTGTCTAAAGACTCTGCCATTCGTTGCTTTAGCAGGAAGTGAGATAGTTTAACTGAGTCAGGACGGCTTTTTCTTGCTATATTGAGTAAATCCTTAGTTTTAGGAGAGCTTCTTTGGTAAAGTGCGGAAAGAGCTCCACCAGATTGTTGCGATCTAGAGTTAATGCCTGTATCGCTAAGGTAACCTAGGCTTTCTAAAGAGTTATTTGGGTTCATAGTACTACACTAGTTTATTGAGGTTCTTGTAAGTTTTGTTTTAGCAGTAGGAGTATTTAATTTCTAGGGTTTTACTACGTGAATAGGATTGTCTGAGACAAAAAAGCTCAAAGAAGGCAAGAAAGGAGAGGATCCAGGAATGTGGCTCTCAAAAACTTCGCTCAAGGGAGAGTTTGTACCCTTAGTAACATTACTTGGAGTGCTACTTGAATAGTTTGGATCAGGGTTAAGTAGGTCTCTTTGTGCTTTTCTTAATCTAAGGGCTTCATTTAAAGTGGTTAAGCTGTTTGTTAGCTCTTCTTTATTTTGTGAAGTTGACTCAGCTTGACTTACAATAAGGTGTTTAAAGTCAACTCTGCTTCCATCTTCTAAATATACAAGTTTTTTTTCATAGTCTACTGTCCGCACTTTACCAATAGCTTCAAGCTTAAAAAAATCCTTAAGATGCTCTTTTTTAATGTTTTCAATTGAATCGAGATCTATTTCTAAGGTGGGCTTTATATTGAAAATAAAAGTAGCCTCTTGTTCTACAGAGAAGTCTTGGTCCAGGAAGCACAGGTTATAGGATTGACTTTCTAGCGAGTAAGCAGGGGATGGCTGGAGGTGTTGATGGACAGACTCTGCACAGTGACAATGCCTCTCACTTGACTCAATAGGTAGGTAATATTGTATAGACATCTGGCCCTCCCTAGTTGGTAGCTAAAGTCGGAATCCACGTTAGATAAAGTGGTCTATTTAAGTCAATCCTTCCGTGAGTCAAAGAAAAATGAAGGTTGATTTATGAGTGAAGGTTGTTTATATTTCGCCTTTTACTTTCGTATAAACTTGAAACGCAAAGATTAGAGATGATAACAGTAGAAGACTTCTATGACAAGTTTGCAGACTATCTGGGGTTAAAGTTAGTAGCTGGTGATCAAGGTTTGAGCAGAAAAATTCAGCTCCCAGAAGCTCATAGGCCTGGCCTAGCTCTGGCAGGCTATATGGAGTATCATGCTAAAAAAAGGATCATTATCCTAGGAAAGGTAGAGATTAAATACCTGCAGGGTTTAAAGACTACGGTATGTAAAAATAGACTTAAAGGTCTATTTACTAAGGAATTACCTGCAATTATCCTTGCTAGAGGTTATAAACCTATAAAGGAGCTTCAGGAACTTTGTGAAAAGCTTAAGGTTCCATTATTTAGGACTTCAATGTCTACAATGCGTTTAACCTCAAGGCTGCAACATAAACTATCTAAACAATTTGCTCCAAAACAAACTATCCATGCAACGATGGTTGAAGTTTTCGGTGTAGGGGTATTGATTAAAGGTGATTCTGCTGTAGGAAAAAGTGAGGCTGCACTTGGGCTAATTGAAAGAGGACACCGTCTAGTTTCTGATGATCTAGTACTTATACAAAAACTTGAGGGAGGAGCCCTTGAAGGGTCAGGCCCTGGTTTTTCAAACTATCATATGGAAATAAGAGGTATAGGGATTATTAATGTAGCTAACTTGTATGGAGCAGTTTGCATTAATGAAAAGAAGAAAATAGATATTGTTGTTTGCTTAGAGAACTGGGACAGCAGTAAAGAGTATGTCCGCCTAGGGGATAAAGAAGAAACTTGTAAGATACTTGACGTTAAGGTACCTTATCATGAATTACCAGTTAAACCAGGGAGAGACGTAGTGTTGCTGTTGGAGACGTTAGCTTTAAATTTCCGATTAAAAAAGATGGGGTATCACTCAGCTTTGGAGTTAAAAAAGAAGCTCCAGGAAAAGATCGCTTCAAAGTCCGCTAAGAGAGGAGTGTATAGTGAGTAGTTGTTCCTTTTCAGTAACAGTTGTATCTCCCCAAGGTCTTCATGCAAGGCCTGCAACCTCTATTGTTAAATTACTTAAAAATTTTGAGAGCTCAGTTAGTTTTACTTTTAATGGTGAAACAGTAAATGCAAAAAGTGTAATGAACCTTTTACTTTTAGCAGCAGGAAAAGACTCTGAGATACATGTGACTGTAGAGGGGAGTGATGCAGAAAGTTTGAAAGCGAAGCTAATAGAAGTATTTGAAAAGGGATTTATGGAGTGCTGTGATGGCGGTAAAAACTAGGCAAAGACGTTTAAAAGGTGCTCCCATTTGTGGAACTATAGCAATTGGTAAACCATTTTTCTTTCGTGTTGTCGATGAAGTAATAGCTGAGTTCAACATAGCTCCTAAAGATGTAGCTGGAGAAGTGAAGCGCTTTCGCATAGCTTTGGAAAAAACCAGGGGTGAAATTAAAGAGCTCCAAAAGCAATTGAAAGCTGAGGGGTCAGAGGAAGGATCTCAAATTCTAGATGCTCATTTACAGCTATTAGAAGAAGAAGCGATTACTAGTGATATAGAAAAAGAAATTAAGAAAACCTGTAAAAATTCAGAATCTACCTTTTCTAAAGTTGTAAGAAATTTTGAAGAAAAATTTAATAGAATCTCTAATCCATTTTTCAAAGAAAGGGTTAAGGATTTACATGATGTTTACCGTCGAGTACTGAATAACCTTAAGCGCAGTGCTCGTATTTCTCTTGCAGAGGTGCCTAAGAACTCAATTATTTTTGCAGATGATCTAGTGCCTTCAGATACCGCTGAGGCTAAAAGTGGGCAGGTAGTAGCTTTCGTTACTCGACTAGGTGGAGGTACCTCTCATGCTGCTATTATGGCTAAAGCAAAGGGGATACCTTATATTTCCTCTGTTAACTTCATGGAAGTAGAAGATTTTAAAGATAAGCAAGTCATTGTTGATGGGCGAACAGGTGATATTATTATCAACCCTGATAGTAAAACCCTGGCAAGGTATAAAAATTTACAAAAAGAGCTTAATCAACACATTAAAACTTTAGAGCGATATGGAGCCTTAGAGTCAGAAACTTTTGATGGTTATAAAGTCGAGCTTGCTGCGAATATTGAAGGGCACCATGATTTAGATCAGCTAATTGGTTACGGAGATCATGGTATTGGCTTATTCAGGTCAGAGTATCTATTTCTTTCAAAAGATGCATATCCTTCGGAAGATGAGCAGTTTGATGCTTATAAGCAAATTTTAGAGAAAATGAACCCTTTACATGTGGTTATTCGAACCTTTGATATTGGAGGGGATAAGCTAGCTTCTTTTAATGACTCTTCAGAGACTAATCCCTTCTTAGGGTGTCGTGCTATACGGCTAATGCTAAGAGAAAGAGATATATTTAAAACTCAGTTACGAGCTATTTTACGGGCAAGTGTGCACGGAAAAGCAAAGATTCTATTTCCAATGGTATCTGGTTTAATTGAGCTTACTGAGGTAAAGCAGATTCTTGATGAGGTAAAGAAAGAGTTACACCAACAAGGTGTGCCTTTTGATGAAGAGATTCCTATTGGCTGTATGATTGAGGTTCCCTCTGCAGCTATTACTTGTGATATGCTGGTAAAAGAGTGCGACTTTTTATCTATTGGTACCAATGACCTTGTCCAGTACTCTCTAGCTGTTGATAGAGGGAATGAGCAAATGAGTTATCTCTACAGACCTACTGATCCAAGTGTACTAAGGTTAATAAAAATTATTGTAGATATTAGCAATAGAAACCAAGTCCCCGTTGGGATATGTGGTGAGGTTGCAGCTAATCCTCTGTTCACTCCACTTCTTTTAGGGTTAGGAATTCATGAACTGTCTGTAGCTGCAAGGTTTTTGCCCTCTATAAAAAATGTGATACGTTCTACTTCTATAGTATCAGCAGTTAAGCTTGCTGAAAATATTCTAAACTTACCAACAGCTAACGAAGTTGAGTCTGTCTTGGTAAAGGAATATCAAAAACTAATGCCTGAAGACCCTCTTTGTAGTACTGTAGGTAAGAAAAGAAGCCAGAAGCTAATGAAGAATATTGCTAAGGCAGTTAGACCTAAAAAGGGCTAGCACCGCCTCCTAGACCACCTAGAAGTGAATTGATATCCATATCAGGCATATTTGGCATACCTTGATCTCCTAGCTTTTTGTTTGCATCATTAAAAGCTGCTTGAACTAAATCCTCTAAGCCCTCTGGATCTTCTGGATCAATGCACTCAGTTTTAATAGAGACTTTTTTTACTTCATGCTCTCCGTTCATAGTAATTTCTACTAAACCTGAACCAGCAGAGCCTACAACTTCTTTGTTTTTTAGCTCCTCTTGCATTTCTAAAAACTGTTGTTGTAACTGTTTTGCTTGTTTTTTTCTTTTTGAAAAACCTGAACCCATATCTTAGTTCTCCTCATAATGAATTTTTATTTTACTTTTTTTAACTGGTCCTTCCAATTCAACTGCTGAAAACTGCAGGATAGTATCTATTTTGTTATTTTCTTGCTGATTTAAAGTTAGAGGTTCTGAACTGTCGCTGGATTCACTTTTTCTTTTCTTAGTAGCGGGTGGAATATCTTGAGAAGGTGAGGGAGCACTTGTCTTCTTATTTGGTTTATGAAGGTTATCCCAGTCATCATCAGGCTCTTCTTTTGAGATTTTTTTTGCTGGAGTAGTTTGGGGGCTAGTATGACTAACTATTGGTGACTGCTGGGTTACTGCTGTTTCCAAAGAACATAGTTTTTCTAAGACAGATTCTATAGCTACGGTATTTAAAAAGTAGCTGAGGTTTATTAAAGTATTTTCAAAATAGATTCTAAAGTTATGGCTGTCTTTGTGGGATAACTGGCACTTTATAAGCTGGTCAATAGCACTGCGGCATTGATCTGCAGAGTAAGATGTTGCTAATTTTTTGTACAGGGGCTGCTCATGAGCTAAAATAACGGAGCTTGAAGAGCTTCCTAAAGCAATAGCATGCATTACTTTTCTGAAGTGCTCGATTAGTGCTTCAAGTGTTAGCAGGTGATCTTTACCCTCATTAAAAATCTTTTGAGAAGATGTTAGAATAGCTGCAATATCCTGTGCTTTTAAAGCTCTATCTATCTCAATAATTAAGTCTGTCTCTGGTAGTCCCAAGACTTCTTGTATCAGCTCAAGGGTAATGCTCCCTTGAGCAAATGCTCCAGCTTGATCTAGTAAGCACTCAGCATCACGTAAGCTACCATCGCTAAACATTGAAATATACTCAGAAGCCTCAGGAGCAAGTGATATACTCATTTCACTAGCAATAGACTGTAGTTTTAGAGCTATTTCCTCTGGTTTATGCTTAGTAAAAGAAAATTTTTGGCACCTGCTAGAAATGGTTGGAGGAACTTTATGGGCTTCTGTTGTGGCAAAAATAAACTTTACATGTGGAGGTGGTTCTTCCAGAGTCTTAAGTAGTGCGTTAAAAGCTTCTTTAGTAAGCATGTGCACTTCATCAATAATAAAAATCCTAAAATTTCCCTTTTCAGGGGGATAAGCAGTATTCTCATTAATTTTACGAATGTCATCAATACCTCTATTTGAGGCTCCATCAATCTCAATAACGTTGAGGCTATTACCCTGCGTAATTTCTTGGCAAAGGTTACACTCATTACAAGGCTCTTGCTCATCACTTTTTGATGAGCAAAGCAAAGCTTTTGCAAAAATTCTAGCGGTTGAAGTTTTTCCTGTTCCTCTTGAACCTGAAAAAAGATAGGCATGAGAACAGCGGTCCATAGCAAGGGAATTTTTTAAGGTTTTTACTGTAACCTTTTGTCCTACAATATCTTTGAATTGTTGGGGACGGAAACGACGAGGGATGGCTTGATAATCTGTAGACATGGTACTACCCCTTTAAGGGAGTTATAACTTGATGATTTGCTAGGTATATGTAGGCTTTCTATAAAAATAACTACAATATTAAGGGGAGTAGCGGTAAAATGCAATAAGCAAATCAGTTAAACGTAGAGATAAACAGTGAGAGCTAGCTGTGCTGCATGGAAATAGAAATAGTAGGAACTTGAACCCCTGAAAATGATCAATTAAATGGATGATGACAAAGAATTTATGGCTGGCGAGGAGTATAAGGCAGTAAGCTTTTCTCGTAACAAAGGTTTTTTTGAAACAAGCCAGGCTGTCCGCTTGTTTATTGGGATTTTCTTTTCACTAATTATTTTCTCTACCTTGCACTTTAGAGAAGTTAGAGTAGATATTCCTGAAATTGGCTCTCTAGCTTCTTACCCTATCGATGCAAAAGTTAGTTTTGAATACTTTGATGATGAGACAACCAATACTCTGAAAGAAGAGTCTGTACGCGATATTGGGCATATTTACCAGATTGACAAAGAGCAAGTGGGTAATCGTAGTGCAGAATTTAGAACCTTTTTATTTTCCAAAGATTGGCGCAAACAGCTAGAATTGAGCACCTTTGAGGAAGTGTGGCAGGCTGGAGTATTACTGTCTGAAGCTTTAATAAAGGCTAGGTTTACAGACGGTCGTACTTACCAAAAAATGAAAGAAGTAACCTACCCACACCGTTACTATCAAGTTTTTGTGCCTGTATCAGATAATCTAGAGGAAATGAATCTTCCAGATCGCGTGTGGGAACAAATCGCATCGCTAGCTTTTGCGGAAAAGATCATGCAAACAGCTACTATGGACTTTGTAGTCGATTACTTTAAAAAGAAGAATTGGAATTTAAAAAGCGATTACTCAGGTCGTTCAGAGTTAAAAAATGAAGTAAAAAAGAAGGTTCCTCCCTTTAGAAGTAAAGTTAAAAAAGGAGACCGAATTTTAGCTGATAAAGAACGCGTAACTTCTAGGCATACAGCAATGCTTCAGGAAATGAAACGAGCTTTAGCAGATAGCCGTAATGTCTGGCACTTACAAACTCTTCTAGGGACCTTAATCATCACCTTTTTATTTACAGGTATAAGTTCTGTCTATTTAAGAAGAAACCACGGCAATATATTCTACTCAAACCGTAAATTAGCGTTAATTGTATCAGTAATAGCACTCACTATTATGATTGCAAAACTTTTAGAGCTACTTTTGCTTAATACATCAAATGAAGTTTTAGATAGAGTGCGCTATCCTTTATTTATCCCTTTTGTAGCTGTGTTGGTATGCTCTTTACTGCATTCTAGAGTTGCCTTTGTTGTAAGTGGCTTTATGGCTATTTTACTTATGATGAGTTTAGCTACCAAAAGAGATGGTTTTGTTACCATGAATCTTATTGTGTCTTTTGTAACTATACTTTCTACAAAATCCCTGCGCCGTAGACAAGAAATTTTCACCGTCTGTATGAAAGGGTGGTTTGCTTCAATACTTGTGGTGGTAGCTTATAACTTACATGCAGGAACTTTCTTACCAAAAGTATTGTTATTTGATGGACTTAGTTCATTTATCTTTATGCTACTAACAGCTGTTTTAGTTGTAGGTATTTTAGCTGTATTTGAATCAGTTTTTGGTATCATGACTGATATTACTCTTATGGAGTACATGGACCCTAACCATGACCTACTGCGCCGACTCAGTATAGAGGCTCCAGGTACTTACCAGCACTCACTAGTTGTGGGAAGTTTGTCTGAAGCTGCAGCAGTTGCAATTGGAGCTAATGGGTTATTTTGTCGTGTAGCAACTCTCTATCATGATATTGGTAAATTGGTCACCCCACAGTATTTTACCGAAAACTACCAAGGTGATGTCAATATCCACCAACTACTAACCCCAAAAGAGTCAGCCCAGGTAATTATTGCCCATGTTAGTGAAGGAGTAACAATGGCTAGAAAGGCAGGTATTCCTGAACAGTTTATTGATATTATAAAAGAGCACCATGGGACAACTCTGGTTTATTACTTCTACCATAAGCATAAAGAAAGTGTAGGTAAAGAAGTCGCAGAAGAAGAAATTGATAATTTTAGATATAGTGGTCCTAAGCCTAAGAGTAAAGAGTCCGCAATTATCATGATAGCAGATTCTGTTGAAGCTGCCTCAAGATCACTTGAAGAGCATTCTGAAGATAAAGTTTCAGAACTTGTACATAGGCTTGTGAGAGAGAAGGCTGAAGATGGGCAGTTTGAAGAGTGCTGCTTAACTTTTGAAGAATTGGGCTTGGTGCAAAAAACAATTATTAAAACTTTAGTAGCTGCAGGGCACTCTAGAATAAAATATCCAAAAAGAGAAGAAGAGAAAAATACAGTATGACCAGCTTTGACAGCTTTGAACTTAGTGAAGGAATATTAAAGGCTTTAAAAGGGATGGGCTATGAAAAAGCCACCCCTATCCAAGAGGCAGTTTTACCAACCGTTTTAAAAAAAGAAAGTGTTCTTGCTTTAGCTGAGACAGGCTCTGGAAAAACAGCAGCCTGTGGAATACCAGTATGTGAGCTTGTAGACAGTGAAAAGAAAGTAGCTCAGGCTTTAGTATTAGTCCCTACAAGAGAACTAGCCCTTCAGTATGCTACAGAGCTTCAAAATATTGGGAAGTATAAAAATGTAGTGGTATTTGGAATTCTTGGTGGAGAGTGTATTGAGCTTCAGAAAGCAAAGATAGCTCATGGAGTACATATTATTGTGTCTACTCCTGGTCGTTTAATTGACTTAATTTATTCTCAGTCTATTGACCTATCTAGCATTGAAAGAGTTGTTTTAGACGAAGCAGATAAAATGGTGAGTATGGGATTCATTGATGATGTTTCCTTTATCTTAGATTGTCTTATTCAGAAGTACCAATTTCTCATGTTCTCTGCAACGATGCCTAAAGAACTGAAAGAGCAAATGGTAAAATATCTGGGAGAACATAAAGAGTTTTTCTTAAATTCTAATAAGAAAGGGCCGGATAAATTACGTCACCTTCAGTACTTTTGCCATTTTAAAGAAAAGTCACAAGTGCTTCAGCAACTTATTAAGGATAAGAAGCCTAAGCAGAGTATGATCTTTTGCTCATCAAGGATAGAGTGTGAAAAGTTGCACAGAGAACTTTCTAAAAGTGTGAGTTCTGTTGACTATCTACATGGAGGGCTTAACCAGAACTTAAGAACAACGATTTCTCAAAAGTTTGATAAAGGTAGAATACAGCACTTAGTAGTTACTGATGTTGCTGGAAGAGGCCTAGATTTTAAGGGAATTACCCATGTATTCATATACACTTTAACTAAAGATATTGATGCTTATGTACATCGATCCGGTAGGACTGCGAGGAGCAACCGTGAGGGAGAGTGTATTAGTTTAGTGACAGCAAAAGACTTTGGTATTTTGGATCTTTTACTAAAAAAAATAGGTAAAGAAGCTAATTGGATAAAAGCTCCTCCTCAGAAGAGAGAGCACGGTTCTAATAATCGTTCAAAGTCTTTTAAAGATAAGGCACCTACTAAACGAGCAAGGCAAAAACCAGTACAACGTCAAGAGGTTGATAAACCATCAAACCCACCTAAAAAAGTTTCTATTTT
>JAACFD010000088.1 GCA_009937555.1 Chlamydiales bacterium
TAATGAAAATCTAATAATTTTTTTAAATAGTTCTATAAGACAGGTTTATTGTTTTAAAAACCTTGCTTTAGCTTTCTACTTTGATCCCATTCCCAACACTATCGCTAAGGATGTCACTAGCCACCCTTTGATGCCTTATAGCTACACAATTTATTTAAGCTTCTAACTTCAAATGTTTTAATAAACAGTGTTTTCATTTTTTCTATTTGATTGAATACAAAATTATGTTACAACTGCAATCCTCCCAAGACTACAAAGATAGTGATTATCATGACTAAATTAACAAAGTACCCTGAGGGAAGCTTAAAAGAGCTTCTATATATATCGATCCCTCTAATGCTCTCAGTTTTGTCAGGCAACCTGATGATGTTTTTTGACAGGTTGATTCTTGCAAAGTATTCTTTAGCAGCTATGAATGCAGCTACTACAGCAGGCTTGGTTTGTATTGTATTTCAGATTGGGGCTATAGGTATAGCTTCTATAGCAGAGGTTTTTGTGGGGCAATATAACGGCTCCAAGCAATACACTCGCTGCGCTGCTCCAACCTGGCAAATGATTTACCTCTCAATTGCTCTAATGCCGGTATTTTTCTTTGTTGCTCATTATTTACCTCAGTATTTGCTACCAGAGTATCACTACCAAAATCATGGACTGCCCTATTTTACTTGGATTCTTTATTTTTCGGCTTTATTTCCAATTCAAGCAGCTATTTCGGCATTTTTTATCGGAATAGGTAAGGTAAGGCTTGTTAGTATTGCTACTATCATAGGTAATATTTTTAATATCATACTAGACTATCTTCTTGTGTTTGGTGTCCCTCACCTGGTTCCTGAAATGGGCACAAAAGGAGCAGCTATAGCTACAGGTTTGGCGCAAGCAATACAGATACTCATTCTCTTATTTCCTTTTTTAAGCAAAAGTATTAAGGAAAAGTACAATAGTAATGATTACTCTTTTGACTTTAAGCTCCTTAAAAATTGCGTAAAGACAGGTGCTCCTTCTGCCGCAGGCCATATGATAGAAATATCAGCCTGGGCTTGTGTTGCTCAGATGATGGCAATGGCAAGCGAAAATCACCTAACCGTAATCTCTATTGGGCAAAGCTTATATGCCCTAATTGCTTTTGCTATGGAAGGATTACAAAAAGGGGTTACGGCTGTTAGCTCAAACCTAATTGGAGCAAATAAGTGGACTCTAATCTATAAGTCATGGCGCTCATCTCTTAAGATGTTAACTCTTTTTGCATTAGTATTTGGATTTGTTTTAATTTTCTACCCAGACTTTATTATCGATCAATTTCTTTCTGAAGTAGCCTCAAAATACCAGTATGATCAGCTATTAGGCTTTTTGAAAATTGTTGCTATCAGTGTGTGGGTATACTTTATCTTAGATAGTATCACATGGATAGCTGCGGGTATTTTAACTGCAATGGGAGACACTGTGTTTGTAATGCTAATGAATGCTTTTGCAGCATGGACTTTTGCTCTTATGCCTATCTACTATTTTATAGTTATGAAAAAAGGATCTCCAGAGCTTTCCTGGGTGCTGATTAATATTTATGCAACTTTAAATGCCACTCTTTTTAGTGCAAGAGCTTACCTAAAGCTTAAAAGAAAAGAAAACAAAGTTAGTATTTAGAGATTAAGAGCTAATTGCTTTCTGTTTTAGCATGCGTTCTGCTTTTTCAATATCACATAGATCGTTGATATCGACAAGACGTGACTTAGGTAAAACATAACCCTTAATATTACCCTTAAAAAAGTTACGATTCTCTAGTATTTGCTTCCACCATGACATGTAAAAAGCACCAGTTGGGTGATAGTATTTTTGGATATAGTTACTATTGGTTAAACCGGAAGTTAGGTTGTCAAAAACAGGGATAAACTGCTCCCCTTTTTTAATCATTGCCAGCTGTATCGGAACATCATACTCTGCTACGCAATTAACAGCATCAGTACCTTCCGTCAGCATAGCAAAACCTTGTTGGATATCTTCTGCAGAAACAAAAGGACAGGTCGGTAGAAAGTATGAGAGGGTATCATAAGCAGGGATCTTAGTCATCATATCTAAGATCGCTTCTAAAACCGTAATTTTACAAGTTGCAAACTCGGCTTCTCTATCGTAAATATCAACAGGATAGTCTTTAACCACTTCCTTTATCTTCTCGCTGTCTGTCGAAACAATAACTTTATCAAAGCACCCTGAGTTTAAGACGGCTTCTACACTATAACACACTAGAGGCTTGCCTTTTAGCGGATGAATATTCTTATCTTTTAATCTAGTGGAGCCCCCTCTTGCGGGAATAACAGCTAAGTGCTTCATACTACCTCTTTATTGACGCTTATATCTATCTTCTATTCTTACTACATCATTCAATTGAGGAGTGGAGGCCTCAACACACACAGAGTCTTCTAATGCTTCAAGACGATGAAGAGTAAAAGGCTCTAGGGTGATAAAATCACCTGTAGACACATTCTTTTGCTTTAATGAGTCTTGGTTTTTACCCCATGTGAGGATTAAAGACCCTGAAGCAACATAGATAGTTTCTTTCTTCACCTCGTGATACTGTAGACTTAAGCTGTGCGTTTTCTTTACACACAGTAGCTTCATTACGTATTGACCGTTGTGCTCTAGGATCTCTTCATGACCCCAGGGTTTTTCGATATACTTAGCTTCACTTAACTCTATCACTATAAAGCTCCTTTAAACCTTTAGAGTGGCTCTTTTCTTTTCTTCTGACTCTAAAAGACGTTTTACACCATCACCTAAACTTTTCTCAATGACACGAGAGTCTCTAACTAAACGTCTTAAACCTTCTTTTCCTAAAGAAGCTGCTTGATCAGTTCCCCACATCGAGCGATCTAGTGTAATGTGCCTTTCAACCGAAGTTGCTCCCAAAGCTACAGCGGCTAAACTCACCTGAAGCCCGGTTTCATGCCCACTATATCCAACAGGACAGTCAAATTTTTCTCTCAGAGTATCCATAACTTTAAGGTTAGCATGTTCAGGGTCCATAGGGTAAACAGAAACGCAGTGCATCAATTCAAAGGGACAGTTTTTTTTCTTGAAGATACTTACTGCAGCAGCAATTTCATCTAAGGTAGACATCCCTGTTGAGATAAATGTATACCTACCTTCAGAAGCGATCTCTTCCAAAAGTTCAAGGTTAGTTATCATAGAGCTCGC
Source organism: Chlamydiales bacterium (assembly GCA_009937555.1). GTDB lineage: Bacteria > Chlamydiota > Chlamydiia > Chlamydiales > JAACFD01 > JAACFD01. The sequence continues at coordinate 3,187 of JAACFD010000088.1, forward strand.
GACTTTGTTATATTTGAGCTTATACTGCTGAAGAAACTGCTGTGAAGGCAGGTCCCAGGCCGAAGCTGTCCAGTCAATCCCAATTTCCTGACACAGTGCATGAATCTCATCGTAATGCTCTTTACCAAACTCAATTTTGTGCTTGTAGTCAATGTAGGTGATATCTCCCCAGGGGGTATTATAACGCATAACAGACTTTTGCTTTTCAGGCACACAGATATCGGGAGTTCGCTTTTGAAACTTCACTATATCACAACCACAGTCTTTGGCGTGTTTGATTAGCTCTTTAGCTATTTGCAAGTCTCCATTATGGTTGATCCCTATTTCTCCAATAAATAGCATAGCTACCCCTTTTGTATTGATTGAATTAAGCTATTTAATAGCATTCCTTTTTTAGCAAACTCAACTTGCTTGATAACTTCTTTCTCTGCTTCCAACTCTCCTCTGAATACTCTAGCATGTAGCAGGTGAAGCACTTTATTTTTTGATTCATCATAGATTAAGTCACCCAAGATTTTCCACTCATCTTTACTCAGTACTTGCTGCTCTGAATAAGTGCTTATAAAAGAACTTAAAAGCTCTTTTGATAAGCTTCCCTCATGAGAACAAAGCTTGAGCATAGCCAGTGCTATATCTTTAGCTTTGTAATCATACCTTAGGAGGTCTAAATCCAGCATTAGGCTAAGCTGTCCATTCTTTTGGTCAAAAAGAAGGTTTTTAGCATGAATATCAAAGTGCCCTACAGTTTTCTCAAACCCCTTAAAATCGAGTTTGAAATCACTGGATAAATGATCTAATTCTTCTATAGCATGAATCAGAGATTTTGTAGCAAACTTAGTGGATAAAAGTGCACTTTTTAAGTAGTGATAAAGCCCAGAGCTGTAGGGATAGGGTGGCATTTTTTGCTCTTGCACATAGTTTTGCCAACTGCTAGTTCCAAAAGTGCTATGAAATAAAACGAGCTCTTTTGCTACTAAACTCACATCTTCTACTGTGGGTCTAAAAAGCCTTCCTTCATCAAAGCGCTGTAAACTATAAAGGCTACCTTGCTTTTTATAGCTTGATTGTCCTTTAAGCGTAGGTAAAAAAGTAGGGAGCTTTATTCCTTGTGACTTGCCATAGTTTTGTACCGCATCTATAACTAAAAAGTGGCGTTGCCCTAAATTTAGATGCTTTTTTAAAATAAACTGCTGCTCTTGCGACTCAAAAAAAATAACCTGGCTATGACTTGGGTTATTAAGCTTGTTGAGGTGAAATTGGCTGCAGCTAGAAATGCCCCAGGCTTCTTTGAGTAAAACTTTCAAAGAATCAGCTGCAGCATTTTCTAGAGAAACAAAATGAGGGGCTAAACTAAGAGTAGTAGACATTTTTAAGCACTTGCATATAGCTCATGATTAGACTTATCTAACCAGCCGCACTCTGTAATAATCTTCTTTAGGTTTTCAAGGCCTTCATCACTTACAGCTTCCATAGGAGGTCTTTCTGTTTTATCCATGATTCCCATTAAGTCTAAAGTGCCCTTAATAGCTGCATGCCACCCTAGCTTTTTAGCCTCTTTAAGAAAGGGAAGTTCTTGTGTATCAATCAAGTGCTTTGCTGTTTCAATATCTCCTTGCTGAATTAGCTCGTAAATATCTAAAGATACCTTGGGTATGGCATTGCCACTTCCTACAAAGTAACCACTAACTCCATAAGAGTAAGATTCATAATAAGTCTGAGAGCTCATCCCTGCAACAATGATAGAGGTTTTATTATGAAAACGCTTCCAAATTTCTTTTGAATGCTCTTTATCTCCTGCAGCCTCTTTCATCCCTATTACTCTATCCATAGAGAGTACTTCATCAAGAGTTTCTAGATCATAGCGGTAAGTGCCACCAAGTTCACTTCTTCCGGGTGTTACATGAAGCATTAGCTTTATATCTTTTGTGTTATCTAGTATGGCTTTGAAGTAAGCTTTCATAGCTTTTGTACTTTGAAAACGCCATGGGTATTCACAAGCTAATACATCAGCTCCAAATGATTCTGCATGCATCGCTACTCTGATATGCTCCATAGTAGAGCCTAAAATAGGTGTAGAAGCTATAGCTAAGCCTTTATTTCCTACAAATTCAAAAACCTTTTGGTTTAGCTCCATAATCTCATCAATGCTTAGCTGAGCAAATCGTGAAGTAGCAGAAGCTACCATTAATATACTAGCTCCCTGTTGGCATAGATAGTCACAGTATTTTTTAAGAGCAGGATAATCTATTGGGTAGTGAGGACCCTCATCTTTAAATGGGGTGATTATAGGAAATACACAACCTCTAAGGTATTCGTTTTTTGCTGTCATAATTATCCTCATCTCGAGTAAAGTATTTTTAACTTCTAACTATTAAGTAGTAGGCACAAGCTATCACAGCAAAAAGAATACTTCAAGAGATTTTATGGACCTGTTGACAAACAGAATAGTACTGACACAAGATGAAGTTTTTAACTGCTATTTAGACCTTTACCCCCCTCTTTCTTCCTATACACTCACGACAACAAAAGAGCTTAAAGAGCTAGAAAGTCTCTCTTCATTATTTGATGCTTTTATCTTTGACTCTGACGGGGTGCTAAAAAAGGGAAAGTTAGTTAACTCAAAAATGCTTAACTGGGTCAATGAGTTACAAAAAAAACAGAAAACCCTACACCTTTTAAGTAATGCAAGCTCATTTAACAAACAACAACTGCAGCAAAAACATGCAGATATGGGTTACCACTTTGAGCTAGAAAATATCACCTCACCAAGAGACTTACTAGAAGAAGCTTTGAAAGCTATCAAGGTAAATAGCTGCTCTATTGCTATTGCCAAGCAAAGAGCCCTTGATCTCTCTTTGAATATTCATACTTATCTTGATCCAAGTATTGATAAGTTCTACCAAAGCGATTTTTTTATACTAGCCTCTGCAGGAAACTGGGATCATGCTAAGCAGAGAAAACTCCTAGAGGCTCTCTCGCTTAAGCCAAGACCTGTTATAGTCTTGAACCCTGATGTAGCAGCTCCAAAAGAAAATGCCTTCTTTGCTGAATGGGGTTTTTACCTAAATGCTATAAAAAAAGTGAATCCTCAGACATCTATTGTGGGAAAACCAAACCCTCTAATTTTTCAACATGTCTTGAATAAACTAGACTCTATACCTAAAAATAGAGTCCTAATGATTGGAGATACACTGCATACAGATATCTTAGGAGCTTCAAGAGTTGGTATTACTAGCTTGCAGCTACAAAATCAAAGCCATAGAGCAATGCTTCATCAATAGGAGAAAGCAAAAATTTATCCTGATTATTATTATAAAGTGTAAGAGAAGCAGGTATTTGAAGAGAATAGCGGCACGCGGACTCGAACCACGGACACCCGGATTATGATTCCGGTGCTCTAACCAACTGAGCTATGCCGCCCTCAAAATTGGTAGCGGGGGCTGGATTCGAACCAACGACCTTCGGGTTATGAGCCCGACGAGCTAACCCCTGCTCCACCCCGCGACAATTAAATGATTGAAAGAAGGGAATATAGCAAAATATTAGATTATAAACCAAGCACTATCTTTAATATTTTTCCTTAGCAGCAAAAAAACTTTTAATTTTCCTCTTCATTGCTATTTTAAAAGCAGGGTATTTTTACTTTCTATTAAGCCTTGTCTCACTAGATAATTCCAAGCATTTCTATTAGCTATTCCTTCAACTAAATCTGCACCTAAATGCTTTTCTAATAAGCTGAGAAATCTTGGGTAACAAGAGGAGTTAGAAAAGTCCTTTTGAAAAGTTGGAAAGCTTAGGTCTGGAATTAATTCTCTAGGCACTTCTAGTCCCCCATAGAAATCTGCACCAAAACATAGATTATTGCCAGCTCCAAGAGAGATGAAATGTTCAATGTGTCTGATAAAATCATAGGGATCATCACCCACAAAACGCCTTACAAAATTAAGTCCAAACACTCCTCCTAGAGAGCTGATCTCTTTTATTAAAGAATCAGGAAGGTTTCTATTGCATTCTTTAATGCTCCTACTATTTGAATGACTAGCTATAGGTGTTAACTTAAGAGATTCTTTATGAATAAAATCTAAAATTTCAAATGCTAGCTGATCAGACGTATGACTAAAGTCTATAGCTATATTTTTTTCTGATAAAAAACGGAGTACACGCTTTCCGTCTTCTTTCAAGCCAACCTTTGACTCATTTCCTCCTCCAAAACGATTCTCTTGATTCCATGTTAAAGAAAGGTAGAGGATATCTTCTTGCTTAAGTAGCATTTCAAGGCGCTCAAATAATAGGTCTAGAGGCTCATCTTCTTCTATTAAGGCTGAGGCATTCTCTATAGCAAATATGCCATAGAGCTTTTGCTTGCTAAAATCTAGTTCTCTAAACGATGCCACTTGATTGGGGTATTGCTCTAAAAGTTTTTTATAGAGCTCATGCTGTCTTAAACCTTTTAGTGAGGACCCCTTTAATGTTACAGCTGCTACAGCAAATACCTGCAGGCTGACATTGCCCTCAATAAGCTGTGGCAAAGAACAGTTTATTTCTCGGGATTCAAAATGGAGCTTATTCTCGTCATGCTCCACACACCCTAGTAAATCACAATGAAAATCAATAATAGGTAGTGACATTCTAAAACCTCATAAAGGTTAAATATATTGCTATCGAATTTAAACTCTTAAGAACTTATAATCTAGCTCTTATAAAAGCAAAG
>JAACFD010000089.1 GCA_009937555.1 Chlamydiales bacterium
AGAGGGTTAAAGGGAGATTCAATTTTCTCCTTATAAGGTTGTTTTTTTTTACACTTTTCTAGTGTATAATGACCGTAGGGGGTAGTCATTATGCGTGAGTTAGGTCAGTTTAGTTCAGGAAATTTTGAACGTTTTAATTATCAAGGATCTGAAGCCTTTTCCAAAGATCAAGAGGATGTAGCAAAGTCTTTATGCGAGCTTTTGGACTCTTTAGATCCCGAAGGTCTTAACCAGTTTTTCTCATCGATTTCCAAGGATGAGCTAGAGGCTATCTACCATAACGTTCTTCCCTTATTGAAAAACCCTAATGCTAAACATGTTATAGTTGATAAAAGAGTAGGCTTTTTAAAAGGGAATATTTTTTCTTCTACCTCCACTAGCTCTAAGTCACCAGTATCAGCTACCCTTTTAGACCCTTCTAGGTATGAACTTTTGCAGTCTTTGCTAAGTGATAGAGTTTCACTAGTAACAGGAGATTTAATTTCAAGATTGGATCGAATGAATGCTAAAGAACTAGAGATATTTTTTGAGTCTATGTGTGATCGCTTTTCTTCAAGTCCTGAAGAATCCAAAGAACTTCTTCTTAATTTTAAAGCTCACTTTGTAGCTAATGTCCCTGTAGCTCGAATAAGAGGAAAGTTAAAAAGAGCCATTAACCAAGAATTACTAAAAGGGGTTGCAGAGGATCAACTAAGTACAGTTAAGGCTAATTTAGAAAGCGAATATGAAGAGAAGCTCTCTAGACTAAAAAAGCACCCTTATGATGCCAATCAAATGTCAGTTGTTTTTAAAGCCCTTGGAATAGCAAAAGAAGCAGAGGAGCGTAGGTTTAAGGTTAAGAAATTAGCAAAAGGGGAAGCTAAGTCAAGCGACTTTTCTACAGCTGCATTCAGGGGCTTAAGTAAACTTCAACGTTTCGCTAATTTTTTAACTGAAGATGTCCCTAAGGTATGGAAGAAATTCAAGTCTGCCTTCAGTAGGGTTCCAAGTGATCCACGCACCACTTCTTTAGCAAAAAAACGGATGTATAAGAATAGATTGCAAGAGAGTGATATATCAGACTTGGTTGTGTTTGGAAGAGATAAAGTTAAAGATAAGATCCGTAAGAATAGTTATGCAGCTAGGCTAGCGCTATCTATGTCTTCTTCAGTTGTACAGCACTCTGATGATTTTCGTTATGTCTGTGATACTTTAATGCCAGATAAGGATGTGCAGAGCGCTGGGATGGATGTTGAAGTTAGAGCTAAGCTTAAAAAAGAAATGAGAAAGTACTTTGTAGAAAAAGATCCTAAATTTTTTGGAAAACTAAATGTTTTTAGAGATGGAGGTGATCCCTACACAGTTACAGAGCTTGAGATAGAATCACTAGAAGAAGTAATAGCAGAAGCTAAAAGTGGAAAAATGAAAACAAAGGAAAGTAAAATACTTAGTAAGGGAGAAATCGAGGCTCTGGAGCTTTACCTGGAAAACTTAAAGCGTTCACTGGATATTAACTATGCCCTTTGCTCGCTGATGTCTGACTCAAGTTATAAACAAGCTGGTAATGCTAAAAAGTTTGAAGATGATCTTCAAAGATTATCTCAGCACATTGTCTTTAAATGTAGGGATTTGAAAGATGGAGAAGGTGTTTTTATTGATAATATGATTGATGATCATGCTATGAGGATGTGTATAAAGAAAGAGGGGAAAGAGTTTCTTATCACTAACTATGACTCTAGTGGAGCAATAGATAGAACAGCCAAGAGTGAACATTTTCTTTCATTTATGCATTTACTGTTATTTGAGAGCAAAGAGCATGCTTTAAAGAGTAACTCATATGAGTTTAGGATACCTGAAGAGAGGTTGTATGCTAAAGGTAAAGACTACTTAAGAGATGTCTTATACCTTGGAACAGGTAGAGGAATTGCAGAGCAGCAGCAGCGCTTTGGTAAAAAGAGTAACAAAGAGCCTGGTTTTGGGCTGAAAGTGGTATCTTTTCTTTCAGGTGTTATAGGGACTCATTTCAGTGCAAAGCAGTTGCAGCATTTTCGAACAAGAGGCGAAGTTTATTTGAATTTTAAAAATAAATTCGATGCTATTTCCTTAAGTACTTCAAAAGCCAAGTTCTCCACGGTCAAACAGCATGCACAAATAACAAGGGATTGCTTTGCTAAGAGAACTGAAAGTTCTCGTTTATATCAATTAGGTATAAAAACTCAAAAGAAGTTTCGACGAGCTTTTTTAGATAATCAAAGACGTAATTTGATGAGAGATTTAGTAGAGGGGAAAGAGCTAGAAGATGGGATGGTAGAGGCGATTTTAAAAGGTGCTGAACATCAGTATGACCTTAAAGAAAGAAGCCGAGTTATTCGATCGCCAGATGAGCTTAGTGAAGTTTCAGTAGAGCTTGCTTCACTTAAAGAGGTGCCAACTCCTAAAGCTGTGACTAAAGAGTTAAACAAGTTTGTAGAAAGTATTCAGCAAATTATTAAAGATATTGAAGCTACAGGAGCTTCTATTGGCAATAAGAATCTAGAACAGGATATAGAAAATGAGATAGAGCAGCTAGCAAGTAAAATAGCAGCTAAAAAGCTAGAGAGAGATAAGAGCAAAAGTAAAAGCGAAAAAAAACAGATGCAAACAGAAATGGATGCACTCTTATCTCAAAAGAAAGAAAAGGAAAAGAGGCTAAAAAAGATTGAAGAGTTAAAGCTTATTTTAAACCTTACTCAAGGTAGCTATAGAGGGTTTTTAGATGAGTTTGTGAAACATTATTTAAAAGAAAAGATAATTGATGACCCTAGTCTGTTTAAGCGCTATTTTATCTCTAAAAAGGCTGCTGCAATTAAGTCTGTTAGTGATAAGCAGAGGCTCTCTTTTTCTCAGACATCTTATACAGAGAAAACGTTACTAGAGCTAGATGAAGATGATTTAGGAGATGACCTATCTGTAGATACTGCTAGCTTATCTGATTCTGATGCAGCTTCTACAATAGATGATGCAGTAGCTCTTGATGCAGATTATTTAACTTTAGATATATCAAATCCTGATGTTGTAAAGGAGATAGGTGAGTACTACACAAAAAAAAGATGGTTAAATATCTTTGAGATTTTAGATCACAATACAGAAAGGCAAGAGGTTAGAAGACGCTTTTTAACAGATGCTTCAGAGCATTTATATCAAATTTCTTATAGTGATACTTTAAAAGCTTTTGAAGGAAAAAAAGAAGAATTAAAAAAAGCTTTGAAAGGAGCTAATATAGTTTCCTTTATGAACTTTTTTAGTAGGTTAAAAGGTTGTGAAGTAGAGATTCAAGTAGGAAATCAACGTAAAGAACTTAAGAAAGAAGACTTTCTCAAGTTGCTAGAGCGAGAGGTGCCTGAGATATTAATCGAGCCTGAGATATTAGAAATGCTTGAATTCTTACGTTCTGAAGACCCTAATATGAGAACGGTAATTGAAGGATCATTTCTTGATTTGTTAAAAAAGCAAATGACGCTAGATCTTGAAAGAAAAACAGTCAACTGGGGTGCTTTAAATAAGAACGAAGGTATTAGTGTTGAAGATAGTTTTGAAGATCAACTTAAAGTAACTTTAGGTGCAGATCATGAGCTGTTTGAAAGGTATCCTCCAGTTAATTTTCTTTATGCTGGAGCAAACTCTAAAGAGTATTTAAGTGAGCATGTGGAAGCAAAAAAGAGGTATAGTTCTAAGCAAAAGTATTTACAACGACTAATACTAATACTAGACAGAAGAGCCGAAGCTATTGATGATGCTGAAGCAGATAAAGACCTTATCAAAGCGCAGATTGCTGGCCTAAACAGGATCTTGGAAGAAGAAAAATCTAAATTACTTCTTAAGCATAGCTCTAAAGAATCAAATGAATTAAGGGGTGAAATTGCCGATTTGATCTCCTATCAACGCTGGGTGATTGCAGAAAATGCTCATATAAAAGCTGAAATCCAAATTTTAAAAGACAGTCTCCCAGAAGGACGTGAGTCTTATGAATTAAAACGTTTAATGAATAAGAGCCTTCTACTTGATGCGAAGGAAAGATCTTTAGCCACTTACATAGGTCTGCAAGAAAATTTACTGCAGCAGTTTAATAAAAATGATCTAAGTTTTTTAGATCTAGGAGAGTCCTTAGAGTCTGCTTTTATACAAATTGATGAAGATGGGGAAATTGAAGATAAAAAAAGTATGGTGGATGTAAGTATTAGCTATAAAAAGAAGATAGCTGAGCTTGAGCGTTTAAAAGCAGAAAAAGATAAGCTTAAAGATAGCTTTATAACTTCTCAAGATAAACACTTACAGCATATTGAAGAAGTTCAGCAAAGATTTAGAGAGGCTCAAATAGAGCTCTCCCTAAGAGAAAGGCCCGAGCAAAATCTATTTCAATACCTATCTTCTTTCGATGGAAGATCTGCTAAAGAGCAGCAGGATGAGCTTAGAGAATCTTCACTCACTTACAAAATACAGCATGTTAACCGCTCTTTGCATGAGCAAGCTATAGAGATGGTTGATAAAAAATGGGAGCAAATAGAAGAGGCATCTATTTCTGAAGATATAGATGAAGGTAATGTTACAGCATTTATATTAGAGAAAACAAAGAGAATCCCACTAAAAGAAAACCTTGATGAAGCTCTAGAGTCTTTAGGGGCTAGTAGCACAAAGTTTGAAGAATTGAAAGATAGCTGGTTAGCTACCATGGCTAGGGTGTGGCTTCAGCATGAAAATCAACTACAGTTATCTTTAATCATGCAAAAAGAAGAAGATGAGATCATTGATGAGTTTAATCATCTTTTTATGAGATGGCTAGAGAGTAATACTAACATGACTAAGCAAGACTTTGTTGATTCAGGAATAAACACCTTTCTCTCAAAAGCAGAGGTGGAGTCTTTGGTGTATGACTTGTCAGGGCAAGAGTTTGGTAGTGATAACACAAGAGCTACTCGTGTGAAATCAGGGATGGATAAAGCTGCTTCAGTGATCCAAAATGCGTTTAAGAAAAGGGCTAAACGTTCATCAAGAAAAGAGGTTTATGAGCTTTCTCTAGGGGAGAATGTTGAAAAAGGGAGTCTAAGGACAGCCGTTAAGTCTATATTTAGAGGTAAATTCCTAGGAGTTGATATAGAGTATGATGAGAGTCTACAATACGGAGGGCGTTTTGGTAGCAGTGTTGCCTTTTTAAGAGCCTACCCAGAGCCAAAGCCCGAAGACTACCCTAATCCAGCAGATTACTATGAAGCTTTTAAGTCTTATATTGGTACAGTTTTAAGTAATGAAGGTCTAGAAAAGAGAGAAGAGCGAGCTTTAGCAAGTATAGATAGGGCTCTTGATCACCTACTAAGAAATTACCCTACTAATTCCTTAGCGCAAGATCAAGCGGAAGACTTGAAATCTATAGTTGAAGAGCTTTTTTTAAAAGAGAGCTCTTTAGAAGAGTTTTTCACAACTGTTGATAATGAGACGCGTTCAAGTTTTCTACAGCTTAGCCTAGCAATTGACTTATGCTCTTTACCCTGTACTGAAGAAGGTAAGGTTATACTAAGACCTGAAACTTACTCAGATATCTGGCAAATAAAAGAAAACATTCTTCCTTTAGGAGCCGCTTTAAAGAGTGCTCTTGAGCGTTTAGAAGAGGACGCTGATGCTCTAAGTGTTTTCAACGCTCCTAAAATAGAAGAGCTTGTGTTTGCTCTGAGACAGTCGCCTGTTGGTTTAGAAGGAGTCATTGAGGGAAAAACTGGTATTCAGGATGCTCTTTATCAGTATCGTAAAGGAGTGGCTGTAGATGAGGGAGGATCGAGTAGTGATGTTCGACAATTATCAGACCTCTTGGACCTAAGGTGTGGGGAGGCTTTGCTGCTATCTAGGTTCATTCAGTACTATGGAGATGGCACAGACGGGAAGTTAGCTGATCCACAAAGACTTTCTTCATCTAGAGGAAGAGAATATTTTCAACGTGTTCTCTCTAGTATTTGTAGCAGTATCAATAAAAGCAAAGATACAGAGCAAAAGGCAAATCTCAAGCTCTTTTTTGAAAGAGCTATTCAAGAGTTTGAAGAGGTTGCAGAAGATGAATCACCTATGAAAACTCCTATTTCAGACTATCTTAGACAAATGCAACTTAGATGTGCTGTAGAGTTAAATGATGAGAATTTTATGGACCTAGCACAGCTTGACTCTTTTATTGGGCAGCTTTCAGACAGCGTAGACCCAAAGTTGAGCGGAGAACTTGTTTTACTTGACTTATCTATCTTAATTGAAAATTTAGGGGCGCAAATAGACTTTTTAGAAGCGTTTGAGCAGCTAGACCCTGATAAGTCAAGAATGAATAAAGCACTAGCCGAGCTTGCATGCGCACGCCTGGCTTACTCTAGGCTTGAGGAGCAAATTCCAGATGAGATTTTAGAAAACTTTAAAGAAGACTTTACCTACAGAAAAGCGATGCAAGTAGTAGCTACAACTATGTCAGCTAAAAGAGCTGTAGTAGAGCAGTGGTTAGCAAATTTAGATGAATCTCAATGTGAAGTTTTGAAAAATACTCTAGATAGTTATCAAAGCGCTAAAAAAATAGATGGCATTACAGTTAAGACAAAGCAAATAGAAAGAGCTGATATTAAGGGCTTTTTGAAGCTTTCATCCAAAAGCGACTGGGATGTTGTTCATGGGATAGTGTATGTAAATGGCAATAAGCAAAGCTCATTACCTGAGTCGGTTAAAAATCACCCCGATATGAAAAAGCTTTCTTTAGATAAGCTTTCTTTCTCAAAGATGGGATCATCATATATCTATAGCGAACAAGGGGAAGCAAAAGTTTGTGTAGAGCAAAAAGGTGATGATGTTGTGATCCAGAGAAGACTTCAAAACTTCAATGCTGAAGAAGATATGTTGCAATACTTGCCATTTTCAAAAGTTCTAGAGCTTCCTGCAGCTATTCGTGATCGTATGGGAGCAAAAGACTTTTATCTAGATAAATTAGGGTTTATTTATGGAGTAAGCCAAGATGGGGAGGCTATTTTTCGTCTCAAAGAAGAGAGTGGAGAGTGGCTTATTGAGTCAAAAAGAGATCCTAGAGCAGCTTCTGTAGAAGGTGAGGGAAGATGGTATAAAGTATCACAACAAGAAAGCTCACCTATTCGGAGTGCTTTAACTGCAGTTTTTGGCAAAGAGGAACTGCTTGAATTGAAGAATGGAGCTGAGTACTGGGTTCCTTCTCTTAACTTTCACTTTGTTAAGCAAAGCGAAAATATATGGAAAGTAGAGGGGGGAGAGTTTCATGGCAAACTACTTTCTCTAGAAGAGCAAAATCAAGAAGCAGTTTCTATTGATGGAATTTTCTTATCTAAAGAGCTTTCTGTAGAGAATCGGCAAAGTATTCAGAAGCTAGAGGAGACTTTAGGGGGCTTGACTATTCAGCTAAGCTCTTTAGAGACTAAGGGTTCTTTGTCTCTTATAGAAAAAGATTTAGTGGCAAAGCTTAAAGAGAAGATTTTGGACAAGCAAAGCGAGATTGCAGCTATTAAAGATGGAGTTTTTATTAAAATAGCTTCAGATAAGCTTGAAGCAGATAGGCTGGTTGCTTTAAGAAAAAGAGCTGAACTTGTTAGAACATACAGTGGTAGATCAGATCGTGATAGCAGAGCTGAGTTAGAGCACGTGAAAGGTGAGCTAGAAACTTACAGAGAAGAAAATCCTTTAAGTATACGTTCTTTTAGAAAAGAATACGCTACAATAACGTTCTCAGCAGATTCAATAGCTTCCATTCTTGAAATATTCCCG
>JAACFD010000281.1 GCA_009937555.1 Chlamydiales bacterium
CCCCCTTCCTCTGCTTCTGAGGGCAATGAAAAAGTCTTTTTAAAGGAGCTTCAACATTCTGAACGCAGCTATGGGATTAATGCACTAAATGAATCAATAGAAGGGGAATATGCTAGTTTTGAAACCTTATTTAATGGTGCTATGGGAGTACAAGAGCAAGGAGTAGGGTTAGTTTCAGTACAAGTGGAGGGAGAGAAAGTAGCTGATGTATATCTTAAAAGAACTCAAAACCAATTTAAGGAAGGTTTTGAACCAGCCCATTTAAGTATTGGGAATGTGCAAAAGAAAGTTCTTTTAAAAGATTATGTTAGTTTTTCAGGAAAAACTTATGAAACAAAGAGTGTAACCATTAGAACAGGTTCAGGTGCAGGAGGTTCTAGTCACTATCAGTTTTTAACTAAAAAAGATAGTTTCTGGATCTATTCAAACTACGGTAATACCACTTTGTTAACTGAAGATGAAGCAAGAGTTTTATTGATGCATCTGCAAAATGAAAGCCCTGATGCTATACTTGCTTTTGACTTTGAAAAAAAGGAAGATATAGCTGCTGAAAGTACTAGTGAAGAAACGATAGAAGAAGAATTTGCTAAAATAGCAGATGGGGGAGAGTTTAGTGAAACTTTAAGCTGCGTTTTAGCAAAAAAAAGTTATAAAGCTTTTTCAAAAGAGCAGCTGATAAGCTATACAAGAGCTCTTGTTGATGAGTTCCCTAAAACAGAACTTACCTTAGAAGAGATTAAAGGGAAAATAGAAAGAGGAGAACTGAAAGATGAAATTTCTGTTATTCCTCTAGAGGGAGAAGGTCCTAGAGATATAACTCTTCTTAATTTTATTAAATCAAAGTGTCCAGAAGGTTTTAGCCTTGAAATGATGATATGGGCACTACGTAAAGGTGATGAATTACCTGCTTTAGGAGATCGACTAAGTATAGATAGTCCTTCTGGGCAGCTTGCTGAATCTTTAAGCAGTAAGATGGACGATTTTAACTCAACGTTAGCTGAAACTCTGGAAGATTATGATGAACTTTCGCCTTCAAAAGCTACATTAAAGACCCTTTCTTGGATTAAAAAAGGACTTGAGGCTGGTGAAGTAGGTATGGGTAAAATATTTCATGAGGGCAAAACATTAAGAGAACTATTATATGAACTTTGTCCTGATAATATGGATATGGATCTTTTTATCTACTGCATTAGACATAACCCTTCTACAGCTTCTTTAGAAAGAGTGTGTTCATGGGATGGGCCTAATAATGATTGCTGGAGCGCTGCTTTTTTACAACTAGGGTGGAATATGGAAGATGCTTTAGAGGAAGGTCTATTTGAGATGGACGACAGTGAAATTGATGCTAAAATGCAAGAGTGTATTGAAGATTCTAGCTTTAAAGGCTCAGGTAAAAACGAAGCCTGCAAAGAGCTTTATTTGACTACAAAAAGAATGTTGGAAATAGTTCGCTCAGAAGAGCAAAACCCTGCAGATATTACTAGTATTTTATATCGCTTTAATAAGGCCTATAGTGACCTTAAAGGTGGCGTATTTGAGCCAGGATTAAAAGCATCTGGATTAGAAAAGGTAGGGAGTGGGCGAGTAGGAGAGCTTGTGAAAGATGACCTTGTTGGCTTAGCACAAATAGATGCTAAAGAAGCTTTAATGACTATCCTAGACTTATTTGGAGATAAAGCAAAGCAAGAAAGTCAAAAAGCGACTGTAGTGGAGGAGACTAAAACCTACGACTTTACTCATCTTGAAGAAAGTGCAAGCATTTATAATAAGGCAAAACTCATGGGAGCTGTACTAGATAAGGTCCTAATTAAGGAGGCTCTTTTAGAAAGGCTAGAAGAAGTAGGAGTAACAAGAAAAAATATTCAAGAGTTTTTAAATTTGGAATATGAGTTAGGGGAAGGTAGAAAGCTACCGATTTTGATCGATTAGGACTTGAAGATAACGGAGTGAACTTATTAATTTATACTACTATAACTTCTCTTTGCGGTCTTGGAGAGCTTGCTGAAGGTAATAAAGTGCTCCTTCATCAAGCCTATAAAGCTTTAATCACTAATCTATCAGCAAGAAAGTAAGTTAAGCGTTTAAGTGCTTTTAGCTAAAGTTTAGTGTAAATTCAAATGGTAGAGAAGCTGATAAACGTCTATCAGCAGCTTCTAATATTGCTAAAGGAAAGAGGTGCTTAGAGAAGTGTTCATAAGCTGAAGCAACTTTTCCACTAGCTATGTCTTCATCATTTAATAAGTGATTAAATTCTAAGTAGAGAAAAGAGTTGTCTAGTTTTAAGTGTCTAGATATTACTAGTTTAATGTAAGAGTTAATGAGCTTTTCCAAATAACTATTTAGATCTGGAGCGTCGGAGAAATTAACCATAGCTGTAGCTATAAGAGTAGCTAACCTACTATAGAATGTGTTAAAATCTTCAATTCCATGGGCAAGTAAATGTATAGGGCGAAGAATAGCCTGACTAAGAGAAGTATCTTCCATAGATGATGGAACATCAGTCTCTACTAGGGTGTCTTGCAAAGTAGAGAACCTAGGAGTTTCTAAAAGGGGAGCTAAGTTCTGGCGTATAACCTTTAAAACCCTCTCTACTATAAGAGCTGGCGGAACTTTTAAGGATTCATCATCACTAATAGCTTTTCCTTGAGTAGAGAGAAAAGTGTAAAAAGCACGCGCTTGCAGAAGGTCTGTAAAATACTGCTCTATACCCTTAGTGCTCATCTCTTGGAGTAAGTTAAGGAAAACTAAAGGCTGCAAGTAGGAAAGTGGAGTGTCTACAGAATGCTGTATAATACTTCCAATTTCAGTTTTATTTAGACATGAAATGAAAGAGTTATTTTCGGTAATGATTTCACTGAATACTACTTTTATGCGACTTAAAGGAGCTTCGTCTACAGGTTGGAGATTAAGAGTATCAAGAAGGTCTTTAGTGTAACTTAAATAATCAGAAGAAACCTTAGGTAGTAAGGTTGCAGCAAGTGTATTTAGGTTTAATACTTCTAAGTCTCCAATAAAGGGCTCTAACTCTTTGATAAGGGGGTGTGAATTAAGCAGCTGATGCTCTGCACTTTGAAGTGTTTTTAATTCACTGGAAGGTAAGTCATCTGCTGCCTGCATTTTTCTAATTAACTTTAAGCAAGCTGTAGTTCTATTGAGGTAACTCTCAAAGCAATGTAAAAGAGGTCTCTTAGTACTGATAGCGGCTAGTAGAAGGGAACAGGTAAGTTTTTCTTTTTCATTAACTTCCTCTTTAGGAAGATTAAAGTTCTTAAATAGCTTTGGTAAGCTACTAAGTTCAATACCTAGTGATGAGGTAAAAGCTGTGTTTAAAGTATCTGATTCTTCTTTTAAAAGTGAAAGCGTCTTTTCAAGTTCTAGACGAGTTACTTCATCTTGTTTTTGAGTTAAATATTTTTCAATACCAGATAAAACCAAAGCATATTGATCGAGGTT
>JAACFD010000090.1 GCA_009937555.1 Chlamydiales bacterium
CAAACTGCCCCTTATGCGGGCTATTTTCGTAAACAGTGTCCCTTCTTGAAATACCTAAGCCAAACTCTAGAAAGTATAATTCTTCTTCAATAAAAGGGTGACTCACCCCTAATTTTAACAGTGAAGAAAATACAATAGCCTTACTGCTATTAAATCCAGCTTCTTCGCCAATGAAAGCAAAAATCTTAGGACATAGTCTCTTTTTCAGTTTAATATCTAATAAGCCTTCTCTATCAAAGCTTCGTCCATCTTCAGATGATTTAGTAGGGTCTTGCTGAAAGCTATAGTGTGCTCGGTTTTCAATTCTGTATAACTGTTTACCATGCTCTAAAAAGTCTATTTCATTTTCAATTTTTGCTTGCGTGCTTAAGTTTTTAGCATTTCCATACTTTTTAGCTATGTTCCCTCCTACCCTGGTCTTGCTGACTATACCAAAAGCTTCTTCTGCTACTTTGTCTTCTTGGATAAGTTCTATAAAGGCAAAGTTGTCTACAGGAATATTATGACTGTCCTCACTTAATACAATCCATAACTTGCTACCATCATAAACCAATTTTCCTTCAGCACGAATAGAGTTGCTTAGTTTAAAATAGTAGCTACTAGCTGTCTCAATATACTGTATATCACCCTGTTTTAGTTTTATTTCCCCTAGCCTACTTGAACTTGCCACACATTCATTATTTTTTAGCTGAAGCTTTGATACATGAACTCTATCACCATTCTTAAGATAGATAAGATCCTCTGATTTAACTACTGCTCCCTTTTCACTACTTTGTGTTTTTTCAATAAAAGCTAGTGTCTTTGAGTGACTCTTACTTGTCTCTGCATAAGCAACAGGCTCAAAATTCTCATCCATAATGAGTTGAACAGGACTCTTTTGTACTGCTAGAGAATCAGCTAGCAAGGGGTAATATATTAAGCAACATATAAGACAAACTAAACCTTTTAACTTCATTATCTATACCTCTCTTTTCAAGAAGCTATTGGTGTTATCATATTCTTCTTGAGAAATCAACTGCTCGTCTCTCCAAAAGTTCAATAAGTCTGCCAAAGTAAAGGCTGAATGCAGGGTTATATCTTCGTTTTTCAATCTTTCTTTTCCCCCTCTTTCTTTATCAATTAAAACCACTACATCTTTTATAGTTAAATCCCTAGGTCTAAACAGCGATACATGCTCTAACTTAGTCTTTCCTGAAACAATCATATCATCAATTACCACTACTTGCTCACCCTCTTTGTAAGCCCCCTCTACTAACTGATTATTTTCTAGGATATTATGCTCTTTTCTGGCGAATATCATTGGAATTTTACCTTTTACTGAAATGGCAGTTCCAATGGGTAAGCCTGCATAAGGCAAACCTGCCATACGATCAAATTCAATATCTTTCATCATCTTCAGAAAAAGGCTGGCTACCTGATCCATAAGCTGTGGGTGCGAGATAAGTTTCCTAAGATCGATATAGATGGGAGATTTTACTCCTGACCTTAAGCTAAAAGAACCAAATTCGACGCATGAACTCTCTATTAAACCTCTGGCCACCTTTTCAAAAAGAGGATCTTTAGGCCAAATACTTTTCCCATGAGCGACTTCTTCAATTGAAGCATTAATTAGTTGCTTATAGTACTCGGCTTTTTTTCCTGGTTCTTTATCTGCTGCAATTGCTTGAGAAATACTTACTAGTATCCCTTTCCCATCTTTTCTTAAAGCTCCTCTAAGCACCTGCTCAAGTTTTCCATCTTCGCTAATAAAGCCTGGAGTTAAAATCCACATTAATGGAGCTTCTGTTCTAATCTTTTTCAGCACGCCCTCTTCTTTTGAACCTGCGACTAAACCTATCTGACTATTAAGAGGATGCTCATTAAAGCGCCTTGCTAGAAACTGATATAGAGGAATCATTTCATCACCCCCTGCTTCTACTAGTAAATCTTGAATCTCCCCACTAGACTGATTAGGAGTCTTTGCAAGCACAAAAACACCTTTGAATGGGTTGCTTAAAAATGGTTCTATTGAATCACTCCCTAAAAAAGGATTTATTGTAACCGCATCAACCCCATAGTGATCAAAAAATGCTTCTTTTTGAGCTATAGCACTTGTAAGTACCTCTCCTCTTTTTACATCTAAAATAATAGGAATATCAGGGGGAATACTTTTGATGGTTTTTTTTAAGACATACAAGCCTTCAGGGCCATAAGCCTCAAAAAATGCGCTATTAATTTTGAAGCAGAGGGCATGAGAGCTAGTCTGCCTAATTATTTTCTCACAAAAATTTAGAACTCCTTTACTAGAATTCTCTCTTAACATTTTACGGTGAGGGTTAATACCCACACATAAAAGAGTTTGTGCTTTTTCTGATCTTTGCTCTAACTTATCAAAAAAAGATAAGTTGCTCGCTTCAAGAATTGAAAGTGAAGTTAAAGATAAGAAAGTTAGAAAAAAGTAAAAAAGCTTTTTCATTAGCAAAGTCCTCAGTGATAGTGAAAAACATCAAAGAATAAATGAGTGTTATGGTCAAGCCTTTTTATAAGAGTCTTAACTGTCGTTTTAAGCATTTTATTATTCACTTTACTAGCAAAGAACTTTCTTTTTAAAAAAACACCCATCAAGGTATCAATAGACTAATACGAAGCCTTATTAGTTTATATGGATAAGAAAAAAAGCTCTCTTGAGCTAGATCACTTTGAACAGCTACTTTATAAAATTGCTAATGAACGCATTTTAATGTACCCCTTTCCCCACTTCTTTTTAAAGAATGTCTTTAGTTCTCTATTTTACCAAGAAATACTCGATCATATCCCTCAAAAAGAGTCCTACATCTCACTAGCTAAATCTGGAAAGGTTGCAGGGGGGCAATACCCCGAACGTTTTATTATAGACCTGAATCAGTTGCAAAACTTTCCTTTGGAAACTGTACATATGGAGTTTTGGAAAAAAATAAGCGCCTTTTTTAACAGTACCCTATTTAAGAGCTTGCTCATACAAGTTAACCGACCTTTTTTACAAGTGCGCTTTCAAAATCAAGGTATCCAAGACTGGCAGTCAGCACCTCCAGAGGACTACTACTGTGAATTACAGCTTGTAAAAGATACCAGAAACTATTCTATTGCCCCTCACACAGATAATCCAAGACGTTTGTTAAATTTACTCTTTTACCTACCTAAAGATAACCAACACCAGCACTTAGGCACTTCTTTATATAAACCAAAAGACCCTCATTTTTCTTGTGAAGGCCAACGTCATCATAACTTTGAAGACTTTAAAAAAATACATAGCGTGCCTTTTGAAGCAAATAGCCTGCTATATTTTTTCAAAACAACAAATTCTTTTCATGGGGTTGAGCGAATTGAGGACGAAAAAGTAGAAAGAGACCTTTTATTGCTATACCTAGGACACCCCTTTAAAAACCGTTAATTTAAAGCGTAAAGCATATCGCTTTTTTCCTTAAACCATAAGTCAGCATAGTCTACTTCTTTATAACTCTCAAAGTATGGTCCGCCCTCGGTATAATGAACTAAAGAAACCTTATCTTTTTTAGGGTAGTGACCTACAAGATAGTTCCATTCAACAGGTAAGCTTCCAATGTCCTCGTCAGAATCCAGCCATTTAAACTGGTGAAGTTCCAGTCCTGATGCTTGATTCACATACTCTTTGCTTAAGGTTCGGCATTTAGAGTTATTAAACATAATAAGAGAAGACCAGTTTTTCTTAGGGTAGGGTAATTGCTTCTCCCCTAAAAACTTTGTCCCTTCTTTTACTTCATAGTCATGCTTTACTACCATCACGCTATAGTTATCATCTCTTAGATCATACAGCTTAGCGATATCATCACAAGCTAACATGTCAGAGTCCATAAAAATAGACCAACCTTCATAATTAGATAGATAAGGAACAATAAATCTTGAAAATGAAAATTCTGTAGATTGTTTAGGATCTTTTTCTCTGTAGACCTCTTGAGTAAGATGCTTTAAATTGAGAGGAATGATACTTAATGGCCTAGAAGCCCTTTGAGATAAACTGTGAGCTAAGACATTAAAAGCGACTTTCTCTCTAGGATCATAGCCAATGAAAACAGGTATCATTTTTTCTCTACTCCCTCTAAATCTTTAGCTAGTACCTTAAAGGCTTCACTCCAGTCCCCCTCTGTGCTCTGCTTGTAAACCTTGCTATGTTTAAACCATTTTGACTGACTATCGCCTAAAGACCATCGCCACTCCCATGGTGATGGCACTAATACAGAACTGTCTAACCCTAAAGCTTCACTAAGGTGGGTATTGGTATTGCTAACACATAAGTAATGATCTGCTAGAGAAAGCAAAGCTAACATATCATCTAGTTCCCTATTCACTTCTGAGAAATCCATTACTTTTTCTCCTAGTTCAGCTTGGAGCAGTTGCCACTCCTCTGGGAATAAAAAGCGCTGTACGACTATGATATTACCGTTAAATTGCTTAAGCAGAGGAATAATTTCGCTCAAAGGAGCTTCTTTGTACTGGTAAGTCTTCTCTTCTCCCTCACTGATACGAACACCTGCTCTCCAGCTTAGAGCAATTATTGGCTTGTTTAATTTATCGCCTAATTGCTTTTTAAACTTATCTACTCTCTCTTCACTAGCTTTTAAGCTAAGAGATGTAGGTATAGGGTCTATATCTTCGACACAAGGTAGGTCCCCTAAAATTAAGACCCTCATATTTTTAGACTGAGGAGGAAGCCCCCTTTGAACAGGAAACGGCAAGCGTTCAGCTAGCAAATTTGTCATACGCTCTTCAAGACATAAAATTAGCTTCACCCCTTTCTCATGCAGCTTATTAGCATACCTTAAGAAAAAGAGCTGATCTCCAAGACCTTGCTCTGCTATTAAAAATATAGGCTCTCCCTTAAGCTCTTCAAATGAGGTAAAAGCTGGTAAAAAAGGTCCCTTGCTCTCTTTTTGCTTATAAAAAACAGAGGCATTCAAGATAGCTTGCTCCATTTGATGCCTAGGTCTATAAGAAAAATGCTCCCAGCCTTCTTTCCAGTCACCCAGACATAGACAACTAAGTGATAAATTGAGCCTTGCAGCAAGGTAATTAGAGTCGCTAGCTACAACCTTTTCAAAATGGCCCTTAGCGACAGTATGATCATTAAGCTTACTGTAGATAAGACCAAGGTAGTAGTGAATTGGCATTGCAGCGGCTGCTGGGGCTTTCTCTAAAGCTTGATTGAAGTACTCTATAGCTGAAGAATAGAGCCTCTCTTTAAAAAGGGATGCTCCCAAACGATATAAGACTCTGAAAGATGAAGCCTCATCGCCTTCTATAGACTGATAATATTCTTTAGCCACTAGAAACTGCTTACTCTCCAGTGATAAATCACCTAGACTAAGTAAGAGATCAGCCTTCTTATCAGGTTGAGATTCTAATTGCTGCTCTAAGTCTGTTTTTCTTGTATGGAAACTTTTAAGATAACCCTCAAGGGCTTTTTTAGCTTCTTTTAGTTGAGTCTCCTCAGGAAACTTCTTTGTAGCCTGGTCAATATATTCTGCTGCTTTATCAATTTGCCCCATTGCTTGAAGAGTTAAATTTTTTATCAGGCAAAGAGAAGGGAAGGAAGGTGAGAAAGCATCAATAAACTTAAGAGCTTCTTCATGCTTTTCTTCTAGATGTAAAATGGTAGCTAAATAATAAGCAGCTGCATGATCTTCAGGGTTATCATCTAAGCAGCGCTTAGCGAAGTGCAGGCAGGCATCCCAATTTCTATTTTTAAAGGCATGATAAGCTTTTTCTGAAAGTTTTAATTCCATAGGTAAAACACGTTATAGTTACTATATACTTTGTTTTACCCCATCCTCCATAACCTTTTCAATACTTTCTTTAGAAACCTTGCTTTCTTCTGTAATTAGACTTTGCTCTTTACCATCTAAATTTTTGGTAAGAGCATTAAACTTCTTACCTAAAGAGAGAACAGAATAGATCCAACCCACTGTAATAAAGAGAACAATGCCAGCCATGCTTGGGGCCGAAGCAGCTAATGAGCTAGGGAAAACAAATCTAAGTCCTTGTATCATACCAGCACCAGCTGACTTACCAAATCGCGACCCAACTCCGTCAATGGCTGCTTTACCTCTTACTTTAGAATCCTCTGAAAGAGGAGTAAAGGCTAGTTCTTTAGTCGCATCAAAAAGCGAGTAACGGAAAGCTCTTGTCAGTGTATTATGTAATGTACCTAAAAAAGCAACTAAGGCTAGAGGTGTCATCCCCATAAACAGTACATGTCCAGCGTCAATTTGGTACTTAGCAAAGTACGCTACAAAAAATACTCCGCCAATGGTGAGGCTAACAATAGGTGGTAAAAGGGCTGAGAATGTCCAACCAAACTTTCGTATAACGTTACCTGTCAAGATTAGAGAAGCAAACATTGCCGCTGCTCCAATACCTATTTGGGTATAACTCATGTACTTAGCAAAATCAACTTGCTCAGGGTAAAGCTCTCTAACTTGAGATTTCCATAAAACTTCTACTAAATGATTTTCAATATTTAAAGCTAAAACCATAATCCCAATAAACATCAGATATTTATTTCTAAGGACATGTGAAAAACTTTCTCTAAGAGATAAACGCTTCTTCTCTTTACTTGGGGCTGATGACTGGTAATTATCAGGGGTAAATTTCTTCTGGGTTAGTACATTAACATGCATCCATCGGTAGAGGAAAATAATCGCTACACCAGCAAAAAGGACTAATATAGTTAAAGAGATAAGTGATTGCTCCCAGGGAGTATGACCATAGGGAAGATAAGGGTTCATCTTGCCACTGCAAAAAAATGCCGTAACAGCCCCTCCTGCAACACCTGCAAAGTTAGTTCCTATCCCAAGAGGTCCATAAAAACGTTTAGCTTCAAAAACTCTGGAGATGTCATTAGCAAATCCCCAGAAAAGAACGGTTAATCCAATACTTCCCCATAGCTCTGCAAGGATATAAAAGAGAGAGTAAGTCCAGTATTGAAACATTATAATGATGCGTTTTAGACCAAATAGATATGGCGGAACGCTATTGCTAAGCCAGGTACAGAAGTCTATAGGGTGTAAATAGTCTCTATAAGGGAAGATAAGAAAGGTGAAAATGGCAAAAAAAAGCAAAAAGCCACCTAGGATAATGTACACCACCTTTTCTTTGGAAAAGTGGCTTCTTAATCTTGTAAAAATAAAAGTTAGTAAAAGAGCTCCTGGGAGTATTCCCCATAGCTTTACAACAGAAGTAATATCTGCATCAGAGCCTCTAGCAGTAATGAGCAGTGCATCTTTTAGAACTTTTAAAATGAAATAGTTTAAGGATGTAAAAAAACCTATCAGCAAGAGAGGCAAAAATTTTTGCAACTCTCCTCGGTGGATGGGCCAGAAAAAGGAACGCAGGGGCCCGAACGCGTTTTTTGTGTCTTCTTTCATACTTTCCTAGAGTAAGCTGAAAATTTGACTGTCAAGCAGCCATAGTTCTCAGGCACAAATAATAACCTAAGAGGCATTTTTTGGCTTGTTTTATTTGTCATTTTTTTACTTCTATATTTTAGCTTTCTTAGGCTCAAGCAAAAGCCTGAAGCTAGATACAAAAAAAGCCCTTTAAAGGGCTTTAAATCATATAACTTTATTTTGAAGGTAAAACTGTCACACAAACGGTAATGAAAACGGTAAACGAAACGTAAAGAGGGGAAATAAAAGTGATCAGTAA
>JAACFD010000005.1 GCA_009937555.1 Chlamydiales bacterium
TTCTTTAAAGGTAGATGCCCCTGAGGTTTAACTTTATTTTTTAATAGGGTAAATAATTTATTTAGACTATTTTCTGACTCTGAATAAGTTTGATAAATTAGTAATTTATTAGAGATATTTGCCTCTAATAAGTCGTAAGGAAAACCTAGACCTACTACCAGCCCTTTATTCAAGTTACCCTCTGCTGCAACAAACTCATTTATAAAGTAGTTGAAAGTAGGGTTCCAGCTTGACTCATCTACTAAAAAAATTACTTTATCATAATTTACTGATAAGCTTTGAATATCAGTAAGTTTAGACTTTAGGTAGCGCTGGTCAGTAGCCTTGCTATTAATAAAATAGAAGTAGTGCTCTAGCTGACTATTTTTTGATACTCTTTGCAATACAGCCTTGAGATTTTCTGAAGCTACTATTAAATAACGCAGGTTATCCTTTGTAAAAAAATCTATGTAACTCTTATCTGTAGACAGTAAGGTAATAGATTTTTTCGCTACTTGCTCAGCAACACTATCTACAACCCCGTTCTCTTCATTGTTTAGGGCTACTTGCTTTAGAAATAACTCTTTTTTTAAGTTTAAAATTCTTGAAACACTCTGGTTTAGTTCTGATATAGAGATTTCTCCAGCTAAAACTTTCTGATTAAAATAGTCTATACAGTAGCTAACTACCTCCTGATCTTGTTCTGGAGTAGGTTCCCATTCCTGCCACTCTAATTTAGCTACAATAAACATGTCATTGCCAGCTTCAAAAGCTCGAACGCAGGCTTCAGCTACTGCATGTTTAGCTTTCTCAAAACTATCATGCTTCCCAACTACTCCATTCATAACTAAAGAGTCAGTCATAGATATCCCTTGGAAACCTAATTCTTCTCGCAGTATACCCTTTATAATTCTTGCTGAAAGTGTTGCTATATTCTCTTTATCAATCTCAGGATAAAGAACATGAGCCCCCATGACCACACCAGCTTCTTGAGAGAGTAATTTAAAAGGCTGCAAATCTACAGCTCTCATTTCTTCTATACTTTTATTGATAACAGCTACATCTAAGTGAGTATCTGTTTCAGCGCCACCATGTCCTGGGAAATGTTTTAAAACAGGTACTATAGCTTGAGATTTCATACCCTTAATCAAAGCTGTAGCAAATAAGTTTACAGTTGTTGGATCATTACTAAATGAACGAGTTCCAATAATAGGGTTGGTCATACAAGTATTGACATCAACAACAGGTGCAAGGTTCATATTAATCCCTGCAGCTTTTAACTCTTTCCCAATTTGAATACCTTGCCTAGCGGCTAACTCAAGGTCTCCAGTAGCTGCAAGAGCCATATTACCAGGGAAATCACTAAAACCTTCGCGCAAACGTTGAACAGCTCCTCCCTCTTGGTCCAAGCTAATAAAAGGTAAGATACCTATTGAATTTGTGATATGCTGAGACAGACCATGGCTTAAGCTACGCACTTGCTCAAATGAATCTAGTTGGTTACTTGAGTTAAATAGTATAATGTTCCCCAGCCTAGATTTATCTAAGTAATCTCTTTGATTTTCCCCTACTGCATCTCCATAAACGATACTTAAAAAAAGCTGCCCAACTTTATCTTTAGTAGGTAAGTCATTCAAAAATTGCTCCCTGGTTTTATCGTTTGCATAAACATAGTTTTCAACAAAGGGAGATAGATATGATAGCTCTTCCGTATAGGTAGAGTTAAAAGCTAAGAGCAAGATCAAGAATAAAGTTTTGGAGAAGTACTCAGACATAAAAACTCTTTATTTAAGAAATTAAAAGTAGTAATTTAACGAATACTAGCTTTAAAAAGTAGACATAACAAAGGATTAATATATCTATATGAAAAGACCTCCCCTACATACTTACCCTTTCGTAGTTATTGGTGCAGGTTCTGCAGGTTTAGTTCTGGCGATAGGTCTGGCTAAGGCAGGCAAGAAAGTCTTACTGATTGAAAAAGGGAGTTATGGAGGTGATTGTACAAACTTTGGTTGCATACCTAGTAAAACCCTAATAGAAGCAGCTAAGCATGCCCGAGCCTTGAATCCTAACTTCGCAAACCGCTTTGGGATTGCTCCACCTAAAGATTCTCCATCGTTTTCAAAAGTATTTGAGCATATTCAAGAAACGGTCAATTCATTTGTGCAGCAAGAGGACCCTAACGCATTGAGCTCACTCGGAGTCGAAACGCTTACTGGTTTAGCATCTTTTATAAACTCACACACTCTTTCAGTACTAGATGATAAGAAAGAGCTTTCTCATATACAGTTTGAAAAAGCATTTATTTGTACAGGGTCTAAGCCTTTATATCCCAATATTGAGGGTTTACATAATGCCAAGTTTTTAACAAACGAGAGTATCTTCTCATTAGACTCCATACCTAAGCACTTAGGAATTATAGGGGCTGGCGCTATTGGTCTAGAGTTAGCACAGGCTTTTGCACGCTTATCCTCTAAGGTAAGCTTATTTGATAGTGAGACATCACTGTTACCTAGTGAGGATCATTCTTTTCACGAAACATTGAGCCGTTGCTTGAAGCAGGAGAATATTGAATTGCAACTTAGTACTCAAGTATCTAAGGTAGAAAGAAAAGGCAACAATACGCTGTTATTTTTCCATACTGAAGCTCAAGCTACTAATAGATCTTTAGAGGTAAGCCACCTACTTATTTGCACCGGACGTGTGGCTAACTTTCAGTCTCTTAATCTAGACGCTGCCAATGTCCGTTATCATCCCAAGGGCATCAAGACCAATGACTACGGTCAAACTACTCAAGCACATATCTATGCCTGCGGAGATGTTACAGGGGAAAGCTGCTATACACATGCTGCTGAATATCAAGCTCGAAATATTCTAAAGAGTCTATTAGTTCCATGTTGTTTTCATTTTACCGTTAAAAATAGCCAGTTGATTCCCAAAGTAATATTTACAGACCCTGAATTTGCTAGCGTTGGTATGAGTAAGAAAAAAGCCTTTGAACAGTATGGTAAACATGCTATTAAGGTATATGAGATAGAGCTCAAACATTCCGACAGAGCAATCACAGCTCTAAACTTAGATGGTAAAGTAGTGGTAGTAACTAAAAAATGGTCTGGAAAAATTATCGGTGCACAATTGCTAATGCCACGAGCTGATGAACTTATCTCTCTGTTTACCCTTGCTATACAACAAGGGCTTTCTCTAAGACATCTAAGCAAGTTAGTATTTCCATACCCTAGCTATTCTCGTCTTTTACGAAAACTTGCTGATAAATACTACCATGAAAACATAATCCCAGAGCTACTTAGATGGAAAAAAAAGCTATTTTTATAAAGCTAATCCCACTAATAGCTCTTTTATTATCTAGCTACATAGCTTATCTCCTAGGATTAGATAAGCTCTTAAGCTTTCAGTATATCAAGCAAAAGCACGTTACTTTTGCTTCTTTTATAACTAACTATTTTATCTACTCTAGCCTAATCTACATAGCTCTTTATGTGTTCATAGTAGCCACCTCCTTCCCTGGTGCAAGTATGCTCTCTATTTTTGGAGGCTTGCTATTTCCCCAGCCTTACTCAACTATTTTTACAGTACTTGGAGCTTCAATAGGCGCGTGCATTCTATTTGTAACAGCAAAACATTCTTGGGAAACAATCTCAAACCATTTAAGTAATAATGTTTTAAACAAGCTTGAGAAAGGCTTTAATACAAATGCAACTCAGCTTCTTCTATCACTCCGTCTAGCCCCTGTTTTCCCATTTTGGCTAGTTAATCTAGTTGCAGCTTTATTTAAAGTCCCTTTCTATACCTTTGCTTGGACAACCGCTATAGGAATCATCCCTGGAACTTTCGTTTTTTGCCAGGCTGGCTCTGCTTTAAACAGCATTTTGCATATTAAAGAAGAAATTCAACTCACCTCTATTTTGACTTTTGAGATGAAGCTTGCCCTAGCTACTTTAGCCTTGCTGAATTTACTTCCTGTTTTCTTTCAAAAATTTAAAGCTTGAAACTTGTACAAATATTTCTATTTTTGCCATAAGGTGTGAAAGTAAATAAACTACACGCACCTATAGTATGACTTGGCAAAGAAAGCTAGCTGACTTTTTCTACTCCCCCCATGACTCAAGTTATTGGTTATCTAGATTTATATTCCTCCGCTTTTTAGGCCTGGTATACTTTTTTGCTTTTTTTTCTTTATGGTGGCAGTTCCCTGGTCTTTTAGGGGAAAACGGTATTTTACCAGCTTCTTTTTATCTTCATAAGCTATCTCAGCTTCCTCAATTTTCTTCTTTTACTGATGCTATCTTAGAGCTCCCCTCTATCTTTTGGTTAAACTCATCAGATGAGTTTATGTTGATGGTAGCAAAAGTAGGAGTGATTTTTTCTCTGCTATTGCTATGCGGTTTTGCTAATGTCTTCATTCTGTTTTTGTTATGGATATTTTACTTTTCCTTTATACAAGTAGGCCAACGCTTCTATAGTTTTGGTTGGGATATACTTTTATGTGAAACAGGGTTTTTAGCCCTTTTTATTTGTCCTCTTTACCAGGTCAATAACTTCTTCAAGAAGTCCCCTCCACATATATTAATTATATGGTTGTTCCGCTTTCTTGCATTTCGCATCATGCTAGGAGCAGGCTTGATCAAGTTAAATGCCCAGGAAGAGTGTTGGAAAGATTTAACATGCCTAGATTATCACTATGAGACTCAACCAATCCCTAACCCTATAAGTTGGTACTTACATCAACTTCCAAAAGACTTTCAGCACTTTAGCGTCTTAGTAAATCACTTTATAGAGCTTATTATTCCTTTCTTTTTAATAGGGCCAAGGAAACTTAGAATCTTTGGTGGTATTTGCACCATTGCTTTTCAATTTTTGCTCATTCTAAGTGGAAATCTTTCATTCTTAAATTGGTTAACAATAACTACATGCTTATTTTGTTTTGATGATCGCTTCTACTGCCACCTCCTATCTACAAATACTAAAGAGCGCTTTAAACTATTCTTAGAATCTTTTCAAAGGTCACGACCTGCAGAAGCTAAGTTGTTCACTGGTCGAAACTTTGTTGCTATTAGCTTTTTTACCTTATCAATCTATCTTGCCCAGTATCCTATACAAAATCTCTTACCTCAAAGAGGTGATGTAAATTTCTTCTTTCAGAACTATCTAGGCACTTCTAACCCTACTCCTCAGCTATTTCCTAAGCGCCAGCTCATGAACTCTTCATTTAATAAAATGCTAATAATGAATACCTATGGTGCGTTTGGAACTGTAGGCAAATCTCGACATGAAATTATTATATATGGCACCAACGAGGACCGCATTACCAAGGACACTAAATGGCTTGAGTATGAGTTTAAATACAAGCCTGGTAGCCTTATTAGGCGCCCTCCTGTAATAGCTCCTTATCAACCTCGGTTGGATTGGCAAATCTGGTTTGCTGCAATGGGACAGTACCGAAACTACCCATGGTTCATTACCCTTGTAGCTAAATTACTTGAGAACGAATCGGTTGTACTTGACCTTATAGCGCACAATCCATTTCCTGAGTCTCCACCAAAATTTATCAAAGCAGACCTCTTTTTATACGAGTTTACCTCTTGGAATGAAGAAAGTGACCACTGGTGGAAACGAAGTAAAGTAGGGCCTTACCTACCACCTATTTCTCTTGAGAATAAATCTCTTAGAGACTTCTTAAAGTTTAGAGGCCATAAAGTCCCTGCTTACTAGGAGTCCGTTATAAGGCCATTTTCAGCTAAACTTTGACATGACTGAAGCAAGGAAGAGATCTGTGATTGAATATCAGCTTTACCTGGAAAGTCATCCCCCTCCTTTAAAAGAGTTGTCAAGATAGAAGATAGGCCTATTTCCTCACTTGATTTTAGAAGAGAGTATCTAGCTTTCTTATCTGGAGTAGAGATAGCTACCCACTCTTTATCTATTAAAATAAGTAGCGCTTCATTGAGCAAAGGTGAAGGTATTTTTAAGCTCTTACTGAGTTCTTTTAGGCTTCTATGAGGGCTGCCAGTCTGCTTTTGCTTTGCTAGTTCTGCTACTACTCCACAAAGTAGGGACCACTGACTTTTAAGAGAGTACTTTTTAAAAGGTTTAGATAAAAGATATCGGAAATTTTGTAAGTAATAACATACTTTACACCCCTCTAAAATGAATATCCAATTCATATTTACCCAAATCAAAAACAAAGGGAGAGCTGCAAAACTACCATAAATTACACCGTAGTTCATTAACTTCACAAAAAAAGTAATAAAAGCCCACTGAAAGAGAAAGATCAAGCAGGCTGTGAGAGCTCCAGCAAAAAATGAAGGTATGAAACGCACTCGCGTATAGGGTAAAAATCGATATAGAAATACAAATAGCACCCATAGGAATAAGACTGGAGCAAAATGCAGAATAGTCATGATAACAGGAGAGTCAATATTCAGTGCTATATACTTATGCAGTAAAAAGCGTGTACTAGTAGCAGATAGAATAAGAAATAAGGGAGCTAAGAAAAAGAGGGCTACATAATCTAAAGCCTTTTTTCGAAACGGACGCTGTTTATTAACCTTCCAGATTAAATTAAATGAGTACTCTACATTGTTAAGCAGAGACATTGCAGACCAAATTAACAATAAGACTCCAATACCTGCAATCAACTCTTCTTTAGTATTGTCTAGCAGGTTAGAAGAGAATTGTATGAGGTAATCAGCAACTTCAGCATGGGAGGATAAAAGTAAGCGAATATTATCTTCTAAAAAGCCCTCTAGGTTAAAGCCTTTAGCGATCCCAAATGCTAAAGCTAAAGCTGGGACCAAGGACAAAAGAGTGTAAAAAGTTAAAGAAGAAGAGGATACGAATATATCTCTGGATAATAGCCCCTGAATCATGAGCTTAACTTTTCTGAAAAACAGCATATCTTACCTAGGTGATACTCATTTTGGTTAATAAAAAAAATCCCAATGCTTATAAGAGCACTGTAACATGAATAAGGTTTTATATGTTCCAAGAAATACGCCCCAATATTTATAACGTCAACCCTGTTAATATTTTTTGTGCAATTGTTGAAGAGGCCGAAGAAATTAACCCTCTTATTTTAGATTTTGTGTACAAGCAATGGGAGCGAAAAAATGACTTAGGCTTAAGTAATGAGGAGCTACTTGATATTGGCAAGCACAAAAAAATAGAAGGCTTACCAAAAGATCCTGGTTTAATTTGGGGAGACTCTTTGATTGGGGATTATGCAAAGGTAACTCCTACTGAAGAAATTCTTGAAGAAAAGAACGATGCTATTGTCAAGCTTCGCTATAAGTACATATATCCAGCACTACTAGAGCTTATTAAAAGCTCTGAAAAACTATTTATACAAAGCTACTCCCAACTCACCTTTGCTCTTAGTAGCAGCTGGGTGCAATTCTATAGAAATGGTAGCTATATTAATACACACAATCATAGACCTGTCCCCAGAGATACGAGTTATGTTAGAAACCCTGTTACTGGAGAAGGTGAACAGCAAACAGAGCTAATGTTTTCCGGAGGTTACTATCTAGATGATGGAGAGCCTGATGAGGAGGATTCATTTAGTGGTGTCTTTAGCCTGCATGCCCATAATAAAATGCTCAATATTCGCCCTCAATCAGGTCTGCTAAACTTATGGCCTTCAGATTGCTACCATCAGAGCTATCCATTTTTTGGTAAAGGACGAAGGACTATTATTGCTTTTAATATCTCTGTGATAGGAAGAAAAAGTAACGGAAACATTCCCTTTCAGATACATAAATCAGCACGTTTTAGTGGAGATCCTGATTACAAAGGTAAAATTAATTAGAACCTTGGTTAGTATAACTGCAAAGCAGATCTTCAAACATTTTTCGGTTTGAATCATCTATACCCAGTATTTCTCTAATTAGTAAATCTAAAGCCCCTAACTGGTCTTTAATTTCATTCGCTAAAAGCGTCGCACTATTTTTATTACGCCCCCACTCTTCTTTTAGAGGCTTAATCTCTTCATCACATTCTTCAATACAGCTTAATAAGATTTGCTTTTTCTTCATTAAGGAAACTACTTCAGGAATTGGCCTATTCCGCTTGAGCTTACTATGCTCTTCTTCGGCTAGCTCTAGAATTGCCTTATAGTAGCCTTCTTTCTTCTTAAGAATACTTAAAAGTTGGTTTTCTTTTTGTTCATCCATCATATTAAGTTGTTATTAAATTGAACCAAAAGTTCTTTGGCTAAAATTCTAGTTGTAATATCTGCTGTTTCATCACCATCTAAGGCTACTAGCTTATCTAATAAAGACCTAACCTCTTCTTGAATAGAGCTAATCTTTCCTTGTAGTAATCTTCTTTCAAGATTATTTTCCACAAATGGTAACTCTTTAGCTAAGTCTCCTGAAATATACATTAAAGCTTTAGCTAGCCCCAACTCTACTCGGTACTTATCTCCTTTATCTTCCTTAATAAAAAAGCGGTTGCGCTTTTCAGAAATTAAGTAACGATTGTATTTTTCTACTTTCTTCCAGTCTTCTTTTTCTTCTGCGCTATACGAGGCTATTTCAACCATTTCCCATATATTTACAGGAGATAAAACACGGTTAGGATCAGTAGCTTGAACTTCTAGATATAAGTCAGTCAACTCAACTAGCTTTTCATAGCTCTCAAAATCATTTAAAAATGATAAGAAAGAAATTCGATATAGGTCAATTTCCTCTAAAACTTTTACTTGAGGACTTACAGGGATAAATAGGTCATCAAGTCCTGTTTTTCGCATTTCTATTTCTAACCATCTTATAAAATGATTATTGAAATCCACTAGCCTTTCTTCAGCTTTAGGCATCAACAGTAGATTTTCGATATTTGTATTCGCTGACAACATAGTTCGTTGATCAACAGGTGTTAAACGAAGATTTTCTTGTGCATAGCGTGAAGTAAATTCATCCAATAGATTTAATTCTAAGCTACCTTCCTCTGAAAATCTCTTTAACTCTAGCATTAGCTTTTTCGCTTCTAAATGTCTAAGCGGATAAGAGAAAGTTCTAAGGTTAACCAAGGCATCATAGCGATAGGCAACTTTTGATCCCCAGTCTCTATCTCTATTTCTTTTAGCTATTACTCGTTCTCTTTCCATATGCTCTGGTAGTTTAAGTGACTCTCTTTTTCTAAAGTCATTTAAAATATCAAGCATTGCAGCATAAGCTTCTCTTTGATCTTCAGCATGGTCTAGAGCAATTTCCACTTCTTGGTTTAACTCTTCAATAGATAAGACGGAAGGAGTATCTGGAGCCACGTCTACTACTTTTCTAAAACGAGAGAAAGTATTAAGCATTAGCTCTAAAACGTCTGTCTTTAGCTGACCCCACTTACTATCTAGAACCATCTGTTGGCGATAGTTTTGAAACTCTTCATCTGTTAGCTGTCGCAGTTTTTTATCTTCTTGCCTTTTGAGCATTCTGAAAAGCTTTTCTGCTTGTCCATAGTAATACTTAGACTTTGCAAACTCATACTGAGCCTGGTAAACACCAGCAAGCTCAAAAGCAGCAATAGATAAAGGACGTATACTATCTCTAAAGTCTGTATTTAATTTTTTTAAAGCATCGATATCTGAAAGATCCAGCTCGTCACCTCGTAGCAGCTCTGAAGGAGCGTATGCAAATACTTTCTTGTAAGTAGAGGCGCTATCATTAAATAAAGTAAGCTCTTTTCTTACTCTTCCCATATTAATCAATAAATCTGGATAATAGAAATAAGGATTGTCAATCTTCAGATTATCATTCTTTAATAAGCCATCTAGAAAATAATAAGCTTCTAACCATCTTTTTGAAGCTACTAGTGCTTCTGTATAGGCCACTTTTGCTTTGGTAGTGAAGTTCCCTTTATGGTCCACACTTTGTGCTTTTTTGAAGTTTTCTGCAGCAGCATAGTAGTTTTTATTCTCAAAGTATAAACGGCCTAATTCAAATGTTACAAATGCATGACCTGGGTTTAGCTCACCAGGTAAGTCTCCCTTTAGAGTCATATCTGTTACATCAAATGAACCGCCTTCATTAAATTCAGAACCCAAAATATTGATTAAATCATTACGAGCTAGATAAAAATCTCCAAGCATCTCTCTAAGCTTAGACCTTTGTAAATAGGCTGCATTTCTATACGGGGAGAACGATTGTGTAAGAATTAGCTGACTAAAATAGGCGACAGCTTGACTTGCATATTTAGTAGCATTTTCATGAGCCTCATCTTTTTCTCGGTCACTCATCGCTCCAAGGTTATGGTAACGCTTAAACTCAAGCTTAGCTAACTCTAAGTAGCTCTTACCCATGCGATATAGAACTTCATGACCTAGAGGGTGCCTAGCTAAAAGAGAAACATAGAAAGGATGAAGAGAGGTGTCATATTCATACTGTGAAAATGCGATGGGGTCATAATCTCCATCTTCATTATTCTCTTCGCCAAATAAAATAGCGTACTCTCTTTTTATATCAGATAAAATGGAGCGGTTAAAGGTGATAGATTTTTGATAATTACCCTGAAGTTGTGAAATAACCCCTACAAAAATCTTAGCTTCATTTAGAAGGTTTAAAGTTTGTCTTGACCTTGCAGGAAACTCCTTTGATCCAGATGTTGCCTCTGTTAACTGCCTGCTTCCCAGGAAACTTTTATCCATCAGTGGAGTTGCAAAGTCTAAGAAGCTTAAAAATGCACTCATGGATAGGTTAAGCTCTTGCTGTGCTCTTTGATTTTCCTGTGGGATATCATTACTAGCTTTAATAAAGCGAAGAGCACGATTTAGATATATTTCTCCTAACAGGAACCTAGAACGAGCAAGATACACTTTATTATCTTCTTGCATCTCAAAGCTAAACCCTTCAATTTCTCCCATAAGATTCTTAGGTGTATACTTGGGAAGTTCAGAGGTAAAGATCCGACTAGCATAACTTTCAAGAAAATCTACCCAAGCCTGATAACTAGCTGTGTTTTCATCAACAGGAGCAGCTCCAAAAAATAGCTTCTCTGAACGGGTCATTTTTTCATCAAACTCTTGAAATATGATTTTACCGTTACGATTCTCATCTTCAACCATATCAGTACTAATATCATTAGAAGCAACCAAGTCTGCAAATGATTTTAGTTTACTTTGGTGATAAGCACTTTTACCTATTAACCATAAAGATTTTGTCTTGTAGAAATTTTCTTTCTGTTTAATTCCTTGTGCTTGAACTAAGTTATCTAACTGAGACTCTAACATCCTAATGAGACGACCCATATTATCAAAATCATTGATATCGATTTTGGTAATAACTTTATTTAGGCCTACAGGAGCATTAGTAATGTATGAGCTTAACTGATTCAATACAATATCATTTCTAGATAGCTCTTGATTTAGAATTTCTAAGCGATTTTGAGATTCTTTTAATTTTGGAAATAGAGAAAGTCTAAAATTGGATACTTCCCCCATTTGAGAAGCATACTGATCAGCTAAATTTTTCAAGCGTTCATTAATTTCTATAGATCTAGCATTTAAATTTTGAATACGATTCTCTGCTTCTGCAATTTTAGGAACGTATAGATCATACTTGATCTGATCTCTTCTACCAGCAGCTTCTACTTGCTCTTTTTCCAGAACTTCTTTTTCAGAAACTGCCTCTAGTAGTTCTTGAACGAGCACACCTCTTTCTTCAAAGGTTCTTCTATAAGCTGTAATATTAAGCCCCATTTCTCGCTCAAGCTTATAGAAGTTAATAAGACGGAACTCAAAACCTCTATTTGACTCCCTTCCTTCATTTTGAACCATATGAGGAGAACGTTTTAGCTGCTTCAGCTGCATTTGATAATTACTTAAGCGGCTCTTTGATTGAACAATATTGCGCATAAACCGGCTAAGATTATTTGTCTGCTTTTCTGAAAGCTCTTGGTGGCTTTTAAGACTATCACTAATCTTTCTAAAATTTTCAGTAATTACAGTTTCTTCATTATGAACTTTGCTTAGCAATGAATTTTGTTGCCAAAGAGCTTCATACTCTCCTGTAAGACTTTCCTGGCGTTGGAGGTAGTTTCTAAGCTCATCCATTCCTTCGGATGAAAATAGTGAAAAGCCTTCTTGATTAGACATCCCTGGATAGAAAGTCTCTAAAGTTTGCTTTGTAAGACGCTCTCTTTGTAATAGAACATTGAGTCTGGCATGCATTTGGGCTATTTCATCATTAAGCATACGAGTCTGTCTTTCGTAGTGCTCTCTCTCAACAGTATTTTTAGGCTGAATTAAAAGAAGCTGAGCTCTTTTCTCAGCTTTTTTTTGCATTATTCCAGATGAACCTCTTTTACCAATCAAAGCAATGATTTCTTCTTGTGTTTCTTTAAGAAGCTTTTCAGCCTGCCAAACTTTAGACTCTGATTCTGCAATCTCTTCAATAATGGCTCTAATAGGTTCAAAGATACTGTTGAACTCTCTAACAACTTTATTTTGCTTTGATTCAAGTTCAGAGATCTCTGTTAATAGCTTTTCTCTTTCATTACCAGCACTCGACACCAGGCTTGTTCTTAAGTCATTTATTTTTGATGCTAATTGCTTTTGTTGCTCTTGGTATTTTTTAAGTGGGTTTTCCTGCTCTGTTCCGTTTAGCTTACGTAAAAGCGTAAGGTATCTTTTTCGTAGCTGTATTTGCGTTTCAATCTGCTCTAGTAAAGGCTCGCTGTCATTAACTGTTTGAATTCTTAGGTGAGCTTGCCTTTCCTGAAGTGCTTCTAATGAATGAAGAAGAGACTCTTTCTTTCGGTTTATTTTATTGTAAATTTGTCCTAAGGCTCTATCTAAATCAACAAGTTCTTTTTGAGCTTCTTTTGTCTGAATCTCCGCTTTTGTCTGTCTGTTTCTAGCAACCTCTTCTTCTTTATGGATCTGCTTTATCATTTCAATATCAATATTGCCTTTACTTTCTATTTCAAATAAAGACTGTTTCAATTGCTTTAAAGCAGCTCTTTGATTATCAAAAATGATTTCACCCTGCTTAACGATCTCTAAAAAATGGTTACGCTTTTCAGTTAAGGCTTTCTCTAAGTCAGGAAGTCTAGGATAGGTTTTTCTGGAAACAATACCGTCTACATGAGCCTGAAGTTCCTGACGACGGTTCTCTCCCGTTTCCTTCTTTAGCATCTCTTCTTTATAAAGCGTTACAATTTGCTGCATTTGCCTTTCACTTAAAGAGTTATTGATCGAGGTTCCATCACTAAGGATGTATCGATTCTCAATAGCATTGTGGAAACTTTGATTGATAATCTCGCGGTTGATAGAAGCTATTTCTTGAGTTGATAGATTAACAAGACTCTCTTTCAAACCTGCTTGAGCAGATATAGACAATGTAGCAAGAGAATAATCACCTTCTTGCATAAGAGTAGGTTTTCGCATAAAGTCATTAAATGCGCTGATAATCTCTTTTTGCAATACAGGTGTTAACCACTTGACACCACTATTTTTCTTAATCTGAGCTTGTATTGCTGGATCTAAAACAGACCATAAAAGTGATCCAACTGTTTTCTTTCCTTCTCCTGCAAGGTCTTGAGAGGCTTTTAAAATATTGCTAAGTAGCAGCCTCCACTTAATATTCCCATCATCTTTATGAAAAAAAGGAAAACTTGTTAATGACTTGGGTGAAGAAAGCGCCTTTTCAATAATGCTAAGATCTTGTTCGGTCTGGACGATTTCTTTATTAGCTACTTCTAAATGTTTTTGAGTAGATTGGTTAAGTAAAAATGCAGTAGCATTATTTGGCGTGTTAAAAATTCTAACTAAATATGAGCGCGCCTGGCGATATTTTTTCTCTTCAAAAGCTAATTCAGCTAGTGACTCAAGACATCCTACATATTCATCCCAAACAGGGCTGAATCCGTCTGGGCGACGTCCCTCAAAATGTTTACTACCTAATGTATAACCATCAACATAGCGGCGGCCTATTTCAAAACAACGTCTAGCATTTTTATTATCATTGTAATACCGAAACCAACGCCCTAGCAAGTATGCTGGCGCAACAACAGATACAGATTCTTGCTTTAAGACTTCTTTGAGCTGCTTTTCTAAGATAGCAATTTCTTTTACATTGGCATGCTTGAAACTTTTCTCTTTATCTATTTCATCATGAAGCCATGAGGATAAAAGTAACGGGACCCGCTGGAGTAAGCCCTCTTCATAGTATTCAAGTCTTTGTAAGCCCAACACTTTTAATAGATTTAGAAATAAAGCATTGTCTCCTGAGTTATTGCGATCAATATGCCCTTCAAGTTCCAATCTCATCAAACCTTCCAGAGCGTCAACCATAGCCAGTTGTCTTTCAGGGACATGAGGTGTTAAAGGGTGGCGTGATCTACGGATTGGCGTTTTAGTTAAATCAATAGCTGTTTGAATAGAATCTACAAGCTCTTCTCTTTTAACCAGATCATTTCTTATTGCCTTAAAGGCTGTATCACGCATCATTGAAACATCAGCATAGTTTGCTAACTTTTCTTCTAAGATGTCCTCTTTAGTTCTAGTCAGGTATAAAAAAGCCCAGCTAGAAAAAATGATGGCAATAAGCACCATAAAGCCAAGCCCAATCCATATTGGGTTATGCTGGGTTTTATCTAGATCTTCAATAGTTCCTAGTTGAGATGGATCAAACTTATCCTCAGGAAACTCTTCTAACTTTTCTTTAAGTTTTTTCGCCATAGTGTCTTGCTATTATTTAAGTTAAATTATTCAAACTCTTCTGACATTAATGTTTGCATGTACTGATTCACTACTTTTTCCCCTTGTTCTTTCTCAAAGTCAAAAAATAGAGCAAGCGCTAGACCTGCTTTTAAAGAGCGAGGGTGCTCAATCCAACCTTGGTTCCAAAGTACAATATCATTTACTCTTTCGCCCGAGCCATAGTAGTTTACTGAGATTGAATAGAGAGTCTCATTTGGTCTAACTAGGTGAATTAAAAAGGGTGGTTTTTCATAGAATTGGAAAGTCTCAGGGCTTTCCTCCATAGAATTTTCTAGATCACCACTAGTTGCGTAATCTAGTGTGGCTTTCATCTTCTCATTTTGCGCTAAGTACCCTTCAATTTTATCTGCGAGGGCACGCTCTGTATCTCTTAACTCATTAAAACGCTCTCTACCTTCTTGAATTTCATCATCTCCAACTTCAAGAGTAAGCTGAATTCTATCTACCCAAGACTCAATGCTTTCATACTTTCTTCTATCCCAATCTTTAGGGTAAGGAGACTTGGGGATTGTCAGTAATAATTCTTCTGGGCCCTGCTCGCTTAGCTTAGGCTCTTCTTTATCACCCATCTTATCAAATCTCTGTTCTTTAAAAGCCTCTCTAGCAGTTGCAACTTCAGGGGCTGAATTTAAGTTATGACATGATGACAGCATGATTAACAAACTAAAGACAAGAGTAAAACTACTGTACACTTTTTCAATCCATTTACCAAACATATATTAACTCTCTTAAAAACAAAAACTCTGAATAATGTTATATATATATTTAAGAGATTTTAGGAAAGGTAAAGCACAGATTCTTTAAAACTTTCGGTTCAGTTGTTTGTAAATAATCTAGCCTTTCTTAAATAAAATGGTAAAAAATTCCCCCCATTCCTATAGTGTGCTAGTAAGAGCAAGCGTAAAATTTACGAGTAATTTTAAATTTCTACACTAGGTATTTATGGCGCATCCTGTTTTAAGTAAACTAACTAAGCAAGTTGATAACTTAGAAAAGAAAACAGAATCTAGTGAAAAATTAGAATCGCTTACAAGTGCTTTTCATACGTTTACAGAAGAGGCCAAAAGGCTTGAAACAGAATACAAAAAACTCAAGAGCCGCTTTAAAGAAGTTAACCTTGAGCTAGATAGCACCAATAAAGAGCTTAAAAATAAAGTATTAGAGCTTAACCATATCACAGGTTATCTAAATAGTATTTTATCCAACATCCACCAAGGTTTAATTTTCATAGATCTTTCAGGCACAGTACTTACTGTAAACCAAGCTGCTGAGTCTATTCTTGAAATACCACAAGATGCTTTACTTTTCAAAAGCATTAAAGAATCTTTAGGTGATAACTTCTTTGGTTTTTCAATAAGCGACTGCTTAAAGAATAAAAAAGACGTTACATTTCAGCCATTTAGTCTAAATCAAGAGGATAGGGGGATTCAAAAAGAACTAGAAATTTCAACTTCTTTTGTAGATAAGGGCCCTCCAAGCCACCACGGTTTAATCATTCTTATTAAAGATATTTCCGAGCTTTGTCACCTACAGTTACTAAATAACCGCAATGATCGCTTGAAAGAACTGGGAGAAATGGCTGCGAAAGTCGCACATGAAATACGTAATCCTCTTGGAGGTATTGAAGGTTTTGCAACCTTACTTCAGCGTGACCTTTCTAAACTTCCAGAAGCTAAAAATATGGCAGAGAACATCCTGTCAGGAGCTAAAATTATTGGCCGTCTAGTGAGTCGTATCTTAGACTACTCAAGACCCATGCAGCCTAATCTACAAAAAGAAGAGATAAACAGGTTGATCAAAAAGTGTATCGAAATGGTTTCTGTAGATTCTCGATTCTCTAAAGAGCATCGCCTGAACTTTGAAAGCGAAGTAAAGCAAGCAGAGCTATTTATAGACTCTCAGCTAATCACTTCAGCTTTATGGAACCTACTTATTAACTCATCAGAAGCTATGCCTTCAAAAGGTGTGATTACTGTGAGACTATATCAAAGTAAACATGATGTTTGTATCCAGGTTATTGACCAAGGAAAGGGCATCCCTGAAAAAGATCTTGAAAAAATCTTTTCTCCTTTGTTTACTTCGAAACAAAAAGGAAATGGACTAGGCCTAAGCGAAGTCTATAAAATTATACAACTACATGGTGGAGAAATTAGTGTTGACTCCCAGATGAAAAAGGGAAGCTGCTTCACAATAAAATTTCCTATCCTACAGCAAAACAAATAACTTAACTGTCTGAGGTATACATGGCTATTGAAAGAGTTTTAATTGTTGATGATGAAACAATCATGAGGAATTTTCTAGCCGAAACCCTCAGAAGAAAAGGAATGGAAGTCTTTGCTGCTGAAAATGGTAAAACAGCTTTAAAACTATTTAAAGAAAAATCATTTGATCTTGTAATCAGTGATTTAAATATGCCTGATATGACAGGGATTGATGTCCTTAGAAAGGTAAAAGAGAAATCACCAGAAACTGTTTTTATAATCATAACAGCTTTTGGAAGTATTGAGAACACTGTTGAAGCCATGAAATTAGGGGCTTTTAACTACCTAATTAAACCATTCTCACCCGATACCATCGAAGCTGTATTAGATAAGGCAGAAGAACACTTAAGTTTAGTTCAGGAAAACCAATACTTACGAGAAAACTTTGCTGCAAGCCCTTCTACAGGAAAAATAGATAAAGTAATTGCTAATAGCCCTGCAATGAAAACAATCTTAAGTAAGCTAGAAAAAGTAGCTAGTAGCAATGCTACAGTTATGATTACTGGAGAGTCAGGGACAGGCAAAGAAGTAATTTCTCACTTCATTCACACCCACTCTTTGAGAAGCAAACGAGCCTATATAAGAGTAAACTGTGCTGCAATACCCGAGAATTTGATTGAGTCAGAATTTTTTGGTCATGAAAAAGGTGCCTTTACAGGCGCTCATGCTAAACGAATCGGACGTTTTGAATTAGCTAATCATGGCACACTACTTTTAGATGAAATCACTGAAGTACCCATGTCTCTACAACCAAAACTTCTTAGAGTAATTCAAGAAAAAGAGTTTGAAAGAGTCGGTGGAAGCAAGGCATGTAAAGTAGATGTTCGCCTTATCGCAACATCTAACAGAAATATGCAGGAAGCTATTGATAGTAAAATTTTCAGGGAAGACCTTTTCTACAGACTTAATGTAATACCTATTCACCTTCCCCCTCTTAGAGAAAGGATAGAAGACATTGTTCCCTTAGCAGAACATTTTCTTGCTAAATTTTGCATTGAAAATCACAAAAGTAACATGTCTTTAAGCCCAAGCGCTAAGAAAAAATTAAAAGCTTATAACTGGCCTGGAAATATACGAGAGCTCGGGAATATTATAGAGCGTGCTGTTGTACTCAGTACTCAAGAAAAGATTGAGGATGATCATATCTTACTTGAGAATAAACAAGTCGCAAGAACTACTGCCATAAGTAAAAATGAAGATCATTTCCCTGAGGATTTCACAGGCTTATCTCTTCAAGAAATTGAGAAACGCTTTATTATGAAAACACTTAAAGATAATGATAATAACCGCACAAAATCCTCAAAAATACTAGGTATTAGTGTTAGGACATTAAGAAATAAGTTAAACGAATATAAAATTAACTTATGAGCCAAGAAACAGAAAATAGCAGTACAACTGAAGGCTCACCTCTCATTTTATCCATAGCAGGAGGCAAGGGAGGCGTAGGGAAGTCTTTTGCTTGTTCAAATATAGCTGCTTCCTTTGCTTTAGAAGGCTTAAAAGTAATTGCGATTGACCTAGATTTTGGAGCTGCCAATTTACACACCTTATTTGGTATACGGAAGCCCCCCAGAAGCTTAATAGACTACCTCAATACCTCTAGATCAAGATTAGAAGATTATCTAATTTCAACCGATTTACCACTTTTAAAGCTCGCTAGTTGCACAGGGTTTAATACCGAAAACCTAACATTAAAACACTTTCAGAAGCTTAAGTTAATCAAGCACATTCAAAAGCTACCCTGTGACTTGGTTATTTTAGATCTAGGAGCAGGGAGCTCTAAACATGTTGTAGATTTCTTTTCTATGACCCATGCAGGCATTGTGGTTACCACACCAGAACCTACAGCTATGATGAATGCCTATGAGTTTATGAAAAATGTAGCTTTCCGTATTTTATTTAACTTTCTAAAAAAAGAAAAAAACTTAAGTAAGCAATTAAAAGAGTTAGCATATAATTTTGAAAAAGGATCTAGCAACTTAAGCTTCGAAAATTTAGTAAAAAAAATAACCACTAACTTACCAGGCATTGAAGAAAATTTCTGGGATTTTTTGGATGAGTTAAATTACTTTATTCTAATCAATCAAGGTAGAACTAGCTCTGATGTTCATTTAGGCAATAAATTTCAAGGCATCCTTAAAAAACATCTTCGCCTTAAAACCTCTTACCTCTCCTGCTTGCCCTTTAGTACTAGTGTACAACAGTCTATCATGAAAATGCGTCCTATATCTCTGACAGATAAGGGAGGTACCATTGCAAAAAATTTCTCTAGATGCGTCAATATAGTTGGGAAGTCTCTTTGTGAAAAAGCCAGTCCAGGTGATAAAAATATTGACATTGAACAGAAGCAAACAGAGTCTGCTATTTTACAAAGTCAATATGATTTAGATGAAATTAAGTTACAGCAACTGAAAGAAGAAGCTAATAAAAGTCTTATGAGCTAGTTGAAGTTGCTTCCTCTTGCTTCATTTTAGCTTCTTTTTCTTTTTGCCTTTGATCAGCTTCTTTCTTTAATGCGTCATGATCCACTTCTTCTTGGACACTTCCATCTTCAGCTCGAATGATCTCTACCCCACAACGAATGCCATTTTTATAAGTCATTTCACGAAAAACTACTCCATTTTCATAAAACAGCTCCGTTTTCCCTTCAAGCAATCCTTCTTTAAAATAGCTACGTGTTTTTTGTTGACCATTTTCATAAAAGTATTCCTGAAGCCCTTCTTGCCTATCATCAATAAATTTTAAGATAGCATAAGGTTGGCCTTCTATATAATTTTGCCTTGCAATACCTTGCTGAGCACCATTGACAAACCAAGATTCTGAAGTAACAATTCCTTTAGGTGAGTAAAAATATGAAGGCCCATGAAGATTGCCTGACTTGTAATAAGACTCTCCCTTCTTACTTCCATCAGGATAAAAGTACATAAGTTTACCCTCTATCTCCCCATTTTTACATATAAAAGCTCTTGTTAGCTTACCTTCACTATCATTTACTACCTCATAAAGAAAGCCATTCTCTAATTCCTTTGACTGTTTCTCGCTATAATCTGCCTGTGGTAGATCTACTTGATCTGAAAAGGAAATCCCAAGTTCTGGATCTTCAATAATAAACTCTTCTTCGTTAAATATATATTTGCTTTCCATTTTAATCTCCCTAAATGGCTTTAAACCCTTCTATATCATACCCTCGACTAGCAAAGTCTTCTACTGTTTTTTGCATGGTATGCAGATTATTTTTTGCTACCTGCTTTAAGAAAAATAAACGCTCTTTATTGATCTTAATACTTTCCAAGTTCTTAGCTGTTTTACTAGGATTGTTTTTATCTCGGCAAGCTTCATCTAACTTACGCTGTAACATCCTTAAACGCACAGAATTTAACTCTTCGAGTATGTATTTATATGCTGGTTCATCTAATAATTTTTCTTCTAAATTTTTCACCACTGAATTGCTTGAAAAGCTTGACTGAGCTTTTGCTTTCTTTATTTTCTTTTCTGATTTTTGTAGTTCTTTATCAAGTTTCTCACAAATATCTACACACCTTGTTAAACTAGCAGCTAAGTCTTGCATGCTATGTAGTACATTTCCTAAACGAATATGGCTTACCTTTGATTGCTGTACTTCTAAATTAGTTAAACCTGATACGTCTATTAAAGGAAAAGCATACTCTTTATCAATTTCTTGAAGAGAACGATTCTCCACACCTTCAATTCCAAGACCGCCACAAGTCGCATTAATAAACTTTGATTCTGAGCACTGCTTTGTATATGAAGCTAACCAGTCAGACTCTACCACCCATTTTCTTAAAGTGGGTATTTGCTCTCCATGTACGTCTTTACGGTAGATAACATTAAAATTTTCTAAGTACTCTTTAGTAGCAACACTACTTTTACGAATACCATCAGCATAAAAGCGGCCATCTGTAAAAGCTAAATCTAAGCCTACAAAAATAATAGGACTACAACCTAAGTGGCTTGCTACCTCTACTAAAAAATTAATGACATTATGCCCTTCTTCAATAGATTTCCCTTCAATGTCAAGCT
The DNA here is from genome assembly GCA_009937555.1 of Chlamydiales bacterium. Taxonomy (GTDB): domain Bacteria; phylum Chlamydiota; class Chlamydiia; order Chlamydiales; family JAACFD01; genus JAACFD01. Next base: position 21,013 of record JAACFD010000005.1, read on the forward strand.
GCTTTTCAAACCATGTTGCTACAGAATACCCTCCACAGCCGTTTAAATAAAGGCGCGGGCCTGTTGAATGCTGCAACGCTGAACGGTGCCATCTATTTCTATAAAACATGGGGATATTAAATAAACTGCTTTCCCTTGATCTAGTTAACTGTGCTTTATTAGGATCAATTCCCCCACCAAAATGTGGATGAAAGCCATGCTTTCCAAGAGAATTAATTGAAGACCCCCCTGCAAAAATTAAAGCTTTTTGCTTCCACTGCTTTAGTTCTTCGATATCTTTATCCAACGAAGGGCCTGCTCCACAAATAATAGCAGGAACACCTTTAAATTTATTAAACAGGCGATTCCCATGATATATATCTTTCATCAGTAATAAATTGTGATAGAAGTTGAGAAAAAATAATTCGTTACAAAACAGGTACTCTTTTGCCAAGTTTCCATCGTGTGCTACCTGATGTAGCAAACGCAAAGATAGCTTATCAAAGAAGTCTCGCTTATTTCTTTGATAGTGTTCTAACCCACTCACCTCAACAGACATTAAAATAAAACACCAACTTAGGAAATTTAAGACTACTTGCCCTGCCTGTTCTAAATCTTGTAGAAAATGCAGCTGAACCTGGGGATGTTGTAACATCTCTGTTGCTCGAGTTGTATGTAGCAAGCACTTTAAAACAGCAGGATTATCTTCTAGGAAGACTAAGTAACGATCAGGACGCTCATCAAGCCATGCCTTTGCTGCCTCATAGTAGTAACCTAAACCTACTCCGTAGACATATAATACATTTACATTTTCTAATTCCTGTTTATCAAACCATCTACTAGCTTCCTTTGAAGGGCTGTAGTTAGAGTGAAAAAAGATTTCCTTCTCACCACTTTTAAAACCCAGGTTCTGCTCATTAGACTTTGTTTGACAAAAGAAAAAGCCTTCAGCAAAACTATTAGCTGCATGTCGCGCTGAATTAGGGCTAATTTTAGAATAAGTCGCTATATTATTTTGGTAAACTTTTGGGTCCATATCTAACCACTTAAGGATTCAATTACCTACACTTAGATAAATGCTCTAGGGAGTTTTCTTCAATAAAAAACTAGTTAGAACCAAAGCCTCTTTCGAGAGCAAACTCATACAGTTGCTGGTAAGTAGGCAGGTGATCAAGATACTCATATTTTTTGGCAGCCAGATCATAAACTCCACAGAGCAAACTACTTTTATTTACTAGGCAAATATAAGGAGATTCAATAAATGTGTTATAACCTTGAAGTTGCCCTAGTGCTTTGTGATTAAAATCCTTATCTTTACACTCAATAAGTATCAGAGGATAAAGAGGATGACTAAAGGAAAGATCCTTAGCATAAGCTACTATATCTATCCTTCTTTGAGGAAGGCTTTGCTTATGGCTAATATGGGGTAATTGACTTAAACCTATTTCTAAAGAGATCAAGTCTTTTGGAAAACCTTTGTTTTTCAAAAGGTGAAGTAAAAAGGCCTGCCTTACTTGTTCTTCAGGCAGAGCTTTTAACCATCGCTTCCTTATAGGATCATAGATATTCTCAGGATCTTTACTCGGGTTCGATGACTCCATAGTTATCATCTTGCCTTCTGTATATAACTTTTAATTTTTGATCTTCTTCACTTTTAAAAACCATGAAACTATCCTGAGAAAGGTCCATTTTCATCATTGCTTCTTCAAAAGTTAAGGTCTTCAATGGCCTATTTTCTTTTGTTACAATGCTATGAGGCTGGAATGTATCTTGAAGAATTCTCTGATTTTCTTCTTCAATTGAATCGTTTAGCTCATCAAGCTGCTCTTCTGAAGAGGATGAGTAAACGTTGACGTTCATATCAATGACATGAGTCGCTTTAGCATTATGCTGGTGAATCTTATCTTTGTACTTTCTAATGCGATTTTGTAGTTTTGCAACTGCTTTATCCATTGAGTTATACATATCTTCTGAACTTGCCTGAACTTTAATCTTAAAGTGATTAAACTTCATGACAATCACGACCTTATGCTCTAACTTTTGGATATCCATGGTGATATGAATATCAATGATCTTATCTATAAATTTTTCTAATTTAGAAACTTTCTCAATAGCACTCTGCTTCATAGCATCGGTTACATGAATATGTCTGCCTGTTACGTGAATATTGTATGACGTATCTGATATCTTGTGGGGCATGTGAAAAACCTCCAAAGTTTTTTTTCAACTTAGCGTTAGACTGATTCTTGTAGAAAAGAAAACATACTGCATTTTAAGATCAAATGTAAAGTTCTTTTGCAATCCACTAGATAAACTGGATAATCAGCAAGAAGTTAAGGAGTTACAATGACAGGCGGAGCATTTAGTTTTTTTCGTATTGTATGGGGAATGTTGCATGCTATTATTGCTGTGTACCATCCCGCTACATTTATTGAAGGTACCAACTGGGGCTTTCTTATCACTCTTGCTACTTCCATCTTTTACCTGCTCCTTGCTGCAGGCTTCTATACCAGACAACTTGCTTTTTTATCTCTTCTATTGCTATCGCTTCAGATGTTTTACTTCTATGACCTAACAAGCATAAACTTCTGGGTTCATACTCTAGCTACCCTGCTCATGATCATAGCGCCAGACTCTCCCCACCTGTCTTGGAACAACCGTAATAATATTGATCCACAAGGTAATTGGAATCTTAGCCAATGGAGCAGTAGGCTATTTACCTACTCAGCTACTCTTCCTTTAGCTCTCCCCTTGACCTCCTTGCTTTTTCCCTCTTACTATCTAGAAACGTTTCAAGTTCCTCTTTTTTTTCCTTCTCATCTCGTGCTACAGTCAGCATTTTGTTTATTATCTGTATACCTGCTTACCTGCTACCTAATAAAGGTTAAGCCCGTGCTTCACTTTTACCTGTTCAGTGCCTGGTTAGTCTTATTTATCATAGGGGCTACTACCCACACTGGCCTTTATAGCAACTTTATATCACTTAGTATCATCTATCTGGCCTGCTCTCAACACCATTACCCACAAGAAAAGCTCACATTATTTTATGACGGGCAGTGTGGGCTATGCCATGGCGCAGTACGCTTCCTACTAGCAGAAGCCCAGCTTGGATCTATTTTATTCACCCCTCAACAAGACCCCTACTACCAAAAAAAACAAGAGCAACTAAACTCTCCCCTACCAGACAGTATTATAGCACAGAAAGAGGGCTCAGATGAGCTATTATCAAAGTCTAGTGCCCTAATACTTACTACTCCATATATGAATCCTTGCTGGCAGTTTTTGGCTTTTTTACTTTCTTTTATCCCTAGGCTTATCTTAGATAAAGCTTATGACTACATCGCAAAATGGCGAAAAAGCCTACTCCCTACTCCCAATACCCTCTGCCCATTAACACCTGCAAAATATAAGTTCTTATTTAGATCTAAAAATTAAAAAAACCTTTACCGTTTTTTTATATAAAGCTGGTAAAATTTCCCCTAAACTTTAAAGAGAGAAAAAATGGCTAGAGGCTACCTTTTTGCACTTATATCAATGAGCTTTTTTGGGTTGGCATTTTCTTTACCCCTGTTAGCTCCAGGATTCACTTCAACTGAAATAGCCCTAGGCCGCTTTATCTGCTTTGGGACAATCTCTGTTTGCTCCCTATTGGTATCCAAGAAAGCTTCTTTACCAAGCAAAAAACACTTCCCTGTAGCGTTTATGTTTTGCTTAGCAGGCTTTGTAGTCTATTATAACTTACTTGTTGCTAGCATGAAGCTTATTGGAGGGCCACTCGCTACTCTTGTATCTGCCTTAATGCCTCTAGCTGTATCAG
>JAACFD010000091.1 GCA_009937555.1 Chlamydiales bacterium
CAACAAAAAAGAAAGCTGCCTCAAAAAAGAAAGCTCCCGCAAAGAAAAAATCGGCTTCAAAGAAAGACTCGACAGAAAAAAAGAATCCCCCTAAGAAAGAAAGGGTTAAGAGAACCCCAGCCTCTTTTAAGTGTAGCGAACTACTTCAAAGTATTATTGCTGAAGAGAACTCAACTAGAGGAGATGCCATCAAGAAGCTCTGGGACTATATTCGCAAAAACAACCTTCAAGACCCTGAAGATAAAAGAGTTATAAAACCAGATGCTCTCCTTTCTAAATTATTTGAAACCGAAGAGCCGGTAAGTATGTTTAAGTTCTCGTCTTTTATCTCAAAGCACCTACTGAAATAACTTAACTTAAATATTCTGTTTACTATAAAAAAAACAGCAACTAAAATAATTCCACCTTAAATTAAACAAAGTAGAATTATGTCAGTTTCACGAACAGCTTTAACTATAACAGCAGTTTCAGCAACAGTAATATTAGCTTGTAGGTATATCTTTGCCGTCGACCCTTATTATCTCCGTCCCAGCCAGGTAGAAAAGGTTATCGCAGCAGCTAGGATACGAATTCAGGAGAGTACGGATGTTAAAAGAGAAAATGTAAAGCTATCTGATATAGATAAACAGTTTTTAAAAACCATGAACGATGCTCTTAGTATAGATGAAGAAGCAAAACAAAGGCATCTGGCGGGATCCCGGGCTATTGAGGCTGTTATAAAAGAAGACGAAGAAGCAAAAGAAGCATATACAGCGAGATTCCACATTATTGAGGATGCTAAAAGAGAAGTAAAAGGCTTTGATGATATGAAGCTAAGCGAAAAACAGTGGGTAGTTGAAAGGTACCGCTTTCTGGAAATTCTACACAAAGAGTTAAATGAATTAGGGGAAAGTCAAGAATTCATGATTAGCCCTAGAGCAGCTTTAGAGAGGTATTCAAAAGTTATACAATGGATTGTTCTTAGAATACTAGAAAGGGACTACGCTCTTCCCACTATTGACTAATCCCCATTTCTTTTGCTTGCCCCTCTCTTAACTTATCTCGATAATAAGCAGCTTTTTCAAAGTCTAAGTTTTTCGCGTGTTTTTTCATTTCCTTTTCAAAAACTTTGTTCTGGCTTCTTATTCTATCTATAGAGCTTTCTCCCCTAGGACTTTTCTTAGGGTTTTTAGAGCCCTTCTTATCCTTAACAACAATGTCTATTATCTTCTTATAGATCGTCTGAGGAGTAATGCCTTGCTTCTTATTATGCTTAATTTGAAGCTCTCTTCTTTTTTTAGAGATTGATATTGTGCTTTCAATGGCTTTTGTTACTTTGTTTGCATACATAATAACGCGCCCCTCAGCATTTCTTGCAGCTCGGCCACAAGTCTGAATCAAAGCTGTTTGGCTCCTAAGAAACCCTTCTTTATCTGCATCTAGAATACAAACTAGAGCTACCTCTGGCATATCTAACCCCTCTCTTAGAAGGTTGACTCCAACTAAAACCTCTATTTCTCCTTTTCTGAGCTCATTAATAATCTCCATTCTCTCAAGTGTATCAATATCTGAATGAATGTATCTGGAACTTATCCCAATTTCCTTTAGAAACTCTGTTAAGTTTTCAGCTAATTTTTTTGTTAGGGTTGTAACTAAAACGCGGTGACCTGAAGCGCATGTTTTCTTTATTTCATGTAATACATCATCTACTTGGCCATCAGCAGGTTTTACTTCAATAATAGGATCAAGAAGCCCTGTTGGGCGTATTACCTGTTCTACAATTTCACCAGAGGTTTCCTCAACCTCCCAATCTCCTGGAGTTGCTGAAACATAAATGACATGTCGAATTTTATTATAAAACTCTTCAAATTTTAAAGGTCTATTATCAAATGCAGAAGGTAACCTAAAGCCATACTCAACAAGCGATTCTTTTCTTGCTCTATCTCCATTATACATTGCTCTAATTTGAGGGATAGTTTGGTGAGACTCATCTATAACCATGAGCATATCTTCAGGAAAATAATCAATTAAACACTTTGCTGGATCACCTTCAGCTCTACCTGAAAAGTGCCTTGAATAGTTTTCAATTCCCTTGCAAAACCCCATTTCACGAATCATTTCAAGGTCATAATTTGTTCTTTGATGAATTCGAAACTTTTCAAGAGGTTGATCATTTTTATCAAAGAACTCTGTACGTTGTTTAAGTTCAGCCTTAATTCTCTCAATAGCACTTTCTCTTATTTCTTCAGGTGTAACATGGTGAGAACCAGGGTAGAGAACCATTTTGTCTACTACTTCAATTACTTTGCCAGTTAAAGCATCAATAATTGAAATTTTTTCAACATCGTCTCCAAAAAACTCAAGCCTAAAAGCTATATCTTCTTCATAAGCAGGAAAAATCTCAACAACATCCCCTTTTACTCTAAAATTACCTCTCGAGAACTCAAAATCACTACGAGTATAGTGCATATCTACTAGCTGTAAAAAAAGCTTATCAAGTAAATACTCAGAGCCCGACTCTACTTCTAGTTTCATTCTGATATAGTACTCTGGTATACCAAGTCCATATATACAGGAAACAGATGCAACAATAATTACATCTTTCCTTTCAATAAGAGATCGTGTAGCACTTAACCTTAATCGATCAATTCTATCATTAATCGACATGTCCTTTTCTATATAAGTGTCGGTTCTTGCTACATAGGCCTCAGGTTGATAATAGTCATAGTAAGAAACAAAGTATTCAACAGCATTATTAGGAAAAAATTTCTTAAACTCTTGGTAGAGTTGGGCCGCTAAAGTTTTATTATGAGCAAGAATTAATGTCGGTTTTTGAATATTCTGAATTACATTTGCAACAGTAAATGTCTTCCCTGATCCAGTTATCCCAAGCAAAACCTGAGCGCTCTTATTTGAACTAATACCAGAAGATAAAGCTTTAATTGCTTGTTCCTGGTCTCCTTTAGGTGAAAAGTCTGAATTTATTTCAAATAAAGTCATTAGGCAGACTGCTTTTTCGCATATTTCTCAGCTTCTTTAGCTATTTTTTTCCAGGACCCTAAAATTCCCATCTGACTTAATGCTTCCTTAGCAGTTTGGTCTGAAAGCTCGCTCATTTTTCGTGTCCCTTCATAAATAATATGTTCAACAAGCCCCTTTTGTTTAGAAAAGAGCTCTCTTTTTTCCCTAAAAGGATCTAAGAAAGTATTGATAGCTACTGAAAGCTTTTGCTTCACCTCTACATCACCAACTTTCCCTTTTTGATAACGCTCTTTTAGATCTGCTACTTCTTCTTTATTTGGGTTAAATGCATCATGATAAATAAAAACGGGGTTATTTTTTACCTCTCCTGGTATATCCGCTCTAACCCTATTAGGGTCAGTATACATCCCTTTCACCTTTTTCTCTACAGACTTGCTATCATCAGAGAGAAATATAGTATTATTTAGGCTTTTACTCATTTTAGCTTTTCCGTCGGTTCCTACTAGGCTAGGTGTTTCTGAGAGCAAGCCTTCAGGAACAGGAAATAGCTCTCCATATAGGCCATTAAATCGCTTAGCAAGGTCTCTCGCTAACTCAACATGAGCTAAATTGTCTTTACCTACAGGAACAAGGTGTGACTTTCCCATTAATATATCCGCTGTTTGTAACACAGGATATCCAAAGAGGCCATATGGCATATGCTCTTCATTAATCTGAGCTGATTTTGCCATATCTTTAATAGAGGGTATTCCAGATAGCTGGTTTACTGTTGTTAGCATTGAGAAAACAAGATTTAATTGGTAGACAGCTTTTGTAGCTGACTGTAAGTAGATAGTAGACTTCTCAGGGTCTATACCACATGACAAATAGTCCAGTACCATCTCCTTGATATTTTCTCTTAAGCTAAGCACCTCTTCTTTTGAAGGTTTTGTTGTCAATGTATGCAAGTCTGCTATAATGAAATAGCACTCATACTCATCCTGTAGCTTTACTCTATTTTTAATCGATCCAACGTAGTGCCCAAGGTGAAGCTTTCCTGTAGGCCTATCTCCAGTCAAAATTCGTTTTTTTTCCATCAATTTTCTCCTAAAATATCTGCTCAACAATAGTATTTAACACTACAATGACACTTATAGTGAAAGCAAAAATTAAGCTAGGCTTTCCACCAAAAACCTTATATTCTCCTTTAAAACCTTTTATGTACCGACCTCTCCACACCATTAAGGGAGGTAAAAAACCTAGAAGAAGCGCTACTCCAAATGCCCCTCCATAGTTTAGTGCTACGATAAAAACGTTATGTCCTGTTAAAGAAAAACATAAAGGGGGAAAAAAAGTTAAACAGGTAACAATAAGTTTCCCTGATATTGTTTTTTCTATTTTCAAGCCATCTGATAAAAAGTCAGATAAACTTAAAGAAACCCCCAGAAAAGAGGTTACTAAGACAAAAAATGTTAAGAGCCTTACACAAGCTACTAACCAAGGTTTTTGAACAACTCCTTGAAGCACTTCTATCATAGAAACCAAAGCATCATCTGATGAAAGCATAGAAGAAATGCTTTGCTCTCCTTGTACAGGGATAACCCCTAAAATAACACACTGCCATATTAGATAGGCTATAATAGGAACAATTGACCCAAAGAAAATAGCCCTTTTAATATCGTTTACATTAGAGTTTAAATAGGTTCGAAGTGATGGAATAATAATATGGTAACCAAAAGAAATAACCATAAAAGAAAGGGAGTTAGATACCTTTGGAAAGTCAGCGTATAGTAAATTTTCCGCCTTTATATGATCCATCATTACATAGCAAATAGTCACAAATGTAACTAACATACCTAGTACAAGAAGACGGTTTACTGCATCAACAGCACCTGTCCCTAGGTAAACAAAAACACCAAAAATTAACAGAAAGGGTATTGGGGCCACCCACTGAGGAAAGTCTATTGAAAGCAGCATCTCAGCAGAGCCTAGAAGCAAGGGACCTCCAGCAGCAAGGTAAGCTGTTGTTAGGGAATAGAGCAGAAACAAGTAAATAACCCATGAAATAGCCTGCCCTGAAGCTCCTAGCGTTCTGCGAGCCATTGATATCAGGTTAGCATCTTTGCCCATCCATAAATTTACTTCTAACATTAGTAAAGCTGTCAGATACATGAACATCCAAAAGAAGAGCAAAGAAAATAGCGAAGGAAAAAAACCTGCAAGACCTGTTTCAATTGGTAGCGCTAGCATGCCCGCACCAATTGTTGTTCCACTTACAAGTAGGGAGCCTCCCCAGACCTTACTATTCATAAATTCCCCTTTTATGCGTTAAGAAAGTGTAGCTCTTTTAAAAGCTGAATAATAAAAACCAGGGTTGAAAAAGAAATGACATACCCTTTTGTTAGCTTAGATGAAATAACTACATCTATAAGACTTTCAGAGTCCTTTGCTTTTTTTAATTTATTTAACATCAAAACAGGGAAGAAGCCGAATAAAATAACAGCCATAAACCCTCCGACATACTCCAGTGATTTTAAGAAAAGATTTTCCCACCCCATAGAAAAGAGCAGTGGGGGTAGAAGGGCCACTATGCACAAAACAGCTCGGCTTGCCCCCTCTTTCTTTATTTTTAGTCCATCAGCTAAAAAGTCAACCAAACTGAGCCCCACCCCAATAAAGGAGGTGGCAATAGCAAAAAAAGCAAAACCATTTGCAAAAAGTAAAACCTTTTGATTACCAGCAACAGCCATTAATGCTTGAGCAGGGGTCTTTCCTTGAAGAGCTTGAAATGCTATATGCTCCTCTTCAAAAGGTATAATCCCTAATATTATTGCATTCCACACTAAATAAATAAGTAGAGGAATGCTTCCGCCAAAAAGAATAGCCTTTCTAATACGCTTTCTGTCGTATTGATAATGCTCTGAAATAGATGGAATAACATTATGAAACCCAAAAGATGTAACCATTACAGGTAATACTAAAAAGGAATGCTTAGGGCTACATGTTTTAGTTAAAAGCTCAGAGCTAACAAAGCGGGTTCCAGTAAACACTAAAAAGAAGTAACAAAAAATTAGGACAAGCATAAGTGCTCTATTAGCCTTATCCACAGCTTGTGTCCCTAGGTAGATAAAAAAACCCATCAATGAGACAAATAAACAGCTACCCCAATGAGCAGGAAACTGGATGCCATAACTCATCTCTAGCTGACCAGAAATAAGTAAACCACTCTCAAAGCTATAAGCAACCATAAGGGCGTAAAATAAGCATAGAAAAATTCCCCATGAGGCTGCTTTTCCCCATTCTCCTAGGGTTGCTCCAGCCATACTTATTAGACTGCTTCCTCTTCCCGTATATATATTTACCTCAGCAAGCATAAGCGCTGTTATTAACATAAAAATCCAACAAACAATAAAGACAATTGAAGATGGAATATAACCAGCAAAGCCAGCTCGAAGAGGAAGCGCTAGCATAGCTGCTCCAATGCAGCTTCCTGCAATTAAAAGAGCGCCGCCCAGAAAAGATTTTATTTTATGGAATGGATTATGAGGCATAGCTTCCTCTTATGTAGGGCGAGCATGCATACATTAGGCTGAATTTATTTAGCTTTAAAGTTTTACTAGACGCCAACACTTTTCATCTTTTCGTGCTTTCTAACTTCTTGACCTAGCCTTCCAAAGTTATAACCTTCATAATCAACAAATTTGAAATAGCGCTCAAGTAAAGGGAACCTATCACTTACCTGCTTAGCCATTTCCTGGGCTACATATCTGTAGGCTGGGTGCCCTTGAGGAGAAGACCGAAGCTCACAAAGCCATTGTAAAGCTCTTAGGTTTATATGAAAGTACCACCTTATGTTGTAAGCCATAGGGATAACATACTGTGCTTCTTCAGGAAGTTCTTGGGCAATTGCATTATAAGCTATGCTTGCGCTCTCCATAGCTTTATGGTACTCGCTCTCCATCTCAGTACCAATAATTTCTTCAGGGGTGTAGTAACCGTAGCTACAGTTTAATATTTGTCTCTCTTGAGAAAGGGTTCTGTGCCTTTGAAGATCTCTATAAATTCCAAAGTCAGCAACAATCTCAAAGGTGAAATTTGCCATTTCTAAAGCTCTTGGAGACTTATGTCTTCTGTTTTCTCTACAAGAGCAAGATGCATCTAGCACTTTAGACAGCTCTTCTTGAGACATCATCTTAGCAGCTCTTTCTAGATCATCTAGTGATGTGTTAGAATGAGGGAATATTAAGCCGGCAACTATCTTATAAACCGCATCTTCATCACAAGCAACCATGTTTACACCTGGAGGAACTTTTGCAGGCTCTTTCTGAGTTACCTTAGCGCTAACCATCCTAAGATCATCATCTAGCTGCTCATAATACTTTGCAAAGGCTTCTTGGTGACGGTGACCAACCTGAGACCTTCTTACAAAAGATGGAATAACTTTAGAGAGCTCTTCGTAAGCTCTTTTACCCACTTCTTCTAGCTCGGCAAGGTTATGCACGTTTAGTTTTTGAATCATTCCCTCAAAAAATCTTCCGTTACCATAAACCCCCATGTTTGTAAGGGCGCTAACAGGTAATAACCCTCGCAAACAGTCCAGGACCTTTGCTCTTAAAGCAGCCTTATAAGCAGCCTTAGGGCT
>JAACFD010000092.1 GCA_009937555.1 Chlamydiales bacterium
ATTCTCCAAGGCCTTTTAGGCTCCCTAAAATAACTGCTTCAGAAAAATTTCCACATGATTTTTTTGCTCCTTTATCCTCTGGGCGCCCGCCAAAGCCGCCTTCCACTAAAAGATACGTCTTTACAAATCTCTTGGAACAATCCCCTCTTTCAATACGGGAGAGAAAGCTTTTGCTATCCCTGCCTACAGCGTTTAAGACAAACGGAGTGGTAAGAACAATTAGACAAGCATCTGCTGCTTACTAAAAGCAAAACGACAAGTAGTTGCTATAAAAACTACTAGCTGCGATCAGTGCTAGCTCTTTTAAAGCACTAATCCCTGTCTCTGTAACTAAGTCTACAGCTGAAGAGGACTCTGTTAAATAACTGTTTATCTGAACCATAGCCTTAGTAGTAGGTGAAATAATAAAGCTATAAGATGGAAGAGCATAAGTCATTGCTTCTCCGGAAACCTCAATCATAAGCTCCCGCTTCACTGCGCTTTTTTTTGCTTTAAGAGCTGCTATTCTACTATCCAGTCTCTTAATTCTTTCACTTAGATCTCTTTTGATCTCTACTGGATGATCAGAGGATTTAACTGCTGATTTCCAGTGATTGCGAATTCTTTGTACTTGTTTGACTTGTCTACTTAAAGCTTTTTGCTTCTTCTTCATACGACGACAGGAAAATATAGAGCTATAAGTCTCCAAATCAGATACTAGCTCTAGGCCCTGCTCAATAGATACCTTCATAAAATTAACCCCTCATGAGTTTAGATAGAACTTCCTTGTTTCATGAGGCATTTTATATTAAGTAGGTTAAGAGACTTTAAAGAGATCTAAGTATTTAAGAACTAGCAGGAAAAACAAGGCGCAATTTAAACAAAAATTTATTTTATACCAACCAAATCTTCACAATATTAACCCTTTTTTAACAATCTTAACATATTCTTAATAAACGACTTATATAATTTGAGCCATACAAACAAACAACTAACAACTAGGTGATTAATATGACTACTTCTGCAATAGGAGCAGGGCAAAACCCAACTCCAGAGGACAGCAGTCCTACTTCAAATAAAAACTTTATTACTAATTTTCTAGATAAGAGCTATCAAGATAGCGTAAATACGCTAAGCGAAACCGCTAATACCTACAGTAAAAAAGCTCTTAAAACACTTAGCATATTTGCTTCTCTTTACTGTGCAGGTAAGCTTTGCCAAAAGTCCCCTCAGTTAAGAAAACGTATCACGAAAGGATTTATCCTTTTATCTCTAAGCACTCTAGCAAAGTCAGATCCTTACTCTGGAATTTTATCATTTACTACCACTGTCCTAGGAGGCATGCAAACAAATACAGAAAAAGAAATCTCCAACATCAGCAAGCGCATTGTACAAATCAGTAATGAAGCTTTAGATAATAGTGAGTTTTTTGGATTGCTACTAGCTAACTTTGCTCAAATAGTTGACCAGAGCATAGATAAAGTCCGCAGTGAAAGCTCCGTACCCCTACTACTTACCCTAAGCTCTAGCTCTTTAATGATACATTCCCTGTTAGACTTACCAAATCACTTGATTAATGCTCTTGAAGAACCCTCTAACAGATTAGCTACTATGACAGCTATTTTATCAGGTTCATTAGCGGGAGGTCACTTTGTGGATTCAAGAACCTACAGCTACCTGAAGCCAAAACTATGTGCCACTGCTTGCTAGGCAAGTACTGTATAAGAATTATAATACATTTTTTTTCTCTGACCCTTTACTGTTAATCCCAGTAAAGGGTTTTTTATGGAAAAAAGGGAATCATTAAAGCTAAAGATACTTCATATGATTGAGAGGGAAGGTACTTTGCATGAATCCTTCTTTTAAAAGACAAGCTCCATTCTCCAACAAAGTCTACTACATTGTGCAACACAACGCCTGCATCAATAAAATGAAAGTGCCCCTGTGCAAACTGTCTATCAGAACTGTAGCTAGCAAGCCGATCTCCCCTTCCTAACGAGCTACAAGCATGTGTAAAAACTTCTAAGCGGTGCTTATCACGAAAGTTTTTCTCATAGTTTAGCTTGAGACGTCCCCATGAAGGGCCTCTACTTTTCACCCCATAGGCTAAAAGGGCATAAAAGCGACTGCTATAGCTACTGCGATGAGCAATCTCTCTTCCAATAGAAGCATGAAGCTCTCCATTTACATCAGAGTAAGGAACATCAAAGGCATCTGTTAAATTTTTCATCTTAGGGAAGCAGCAGCTAAAACCTACTGTTAGACTAGCTGGGTTTCCAACCAAATCATTATAGAGCAAGCGCCTAGCTGAAAGCTTGGTATTACTTAAAGAAAAAGAGTCTCTATCTTTAACTTCAGCCAGATTAACTTCAATTTCACTACTCCAAGTAGAGATAGGAGAGATAGCTAGCGATACTTTACTGACAAAATGCTCTCTTTTATCATCATTATCTTTGTACTTTAGTGGTAGTTTTTTTGCTTGTTGATACCGTTGACCAAGCCTTAACTCAAACTCTTTATCATTTCCAAACCATGGAGCGGTTTGCAAAGCTGACAGAGAGTTTAAGCCTGAAAGAAAAAGGGCTGCTAGCAAACACTGTATGTAACGCTTTTTCATGAAGCTATCCACCTAGAAAACAAAGAGTCTCTTTTTAAAATATTCTGCTGTTTTTATCAATGAACTTAAGTCATTGTTGGTTGCATTTCGCTCACATATCGCTCTGCATCCAAAGCTGCCATACAACCAGAGCCAGCTGCTGTAATCGCTTGTCTGTAGGTATAGTCTTGTACATCTCCTGCTGCAAAGACTCCTTCAACACTCGTTTTGCTAGTCCCTGCTTGTACTTTAATATAGCCATTATCATGTAGGTCTAGCTGGCCTTCTAGGAATTTTGTATTAGGTTGGTGACCAATTGAGAAAAATAGCCCCGCAGCCTCATAGTTTTGCTGCTTTTTACTGTTAACATTCTCAATGCAAACCTGTTCTACTTTATTGTCACCAGAAACTTCTACAACAACTGAATCCCATAAAATTTCTATTTTTGGGTGCTCAATAGCTCTATTTGCCATAATTTTAGAAGCTCTTAACTGATCTCTACGGTGAACCATAAATACTTTCTTTCCGTATTTAGTTAAAAATAAAGCCTCTTCAACAGCTGAGTCTCCTCCTCCAACAACAAATAGGTTTTGCTCCCTAAACATTGGCATTGCACCATCACAAATAGCACAAGCAGTCACTCCCTTTTGCCATAGTTCTCCCTCTCTTGAGCCAGGGATATCTAGTTTTTTCGCTGTTGCCCCTGTAGCTACAATTACACTATGGGCTAGGATTTCTCTTTTCTTACTTTTGATTTTAAAAGGTTTACTTGATAAATCAACGGAAGTAACGTCTTCTGCATAAAACTGAGTACCAAACCTTTGAGCCTGTTTTTTAAACTGAGTCATAAGGTCTGGGCCTGTTAAACCATCTGGAAAACCAGGGAAATTCTCAACTTCTGTTGTAGTCATTAGCTGCCCCCCTATAGGGCCTGAGAAAAAACCTTCAAAACACACTGGGTTCATCTCTGCTCGTGCACAATATATCGCAGCAGTATAGGCTGCAGGTCCTGAACCAATTATAACCACCATGTGTTCTTCCATATTCTTACCTCTTCTAAATAATAAGTTGATTTTGAAATAAAAGGCTTGATTTTAGCACAGAAAAAAATTAAACACTAGACCCTCCCGATTGCTTTATAAGCAAGTGAGAAAGGGTAGAGTCCATTGGCTGAGAATTACTCAGAAAATTCCTAGAGCTTTAAAGCTTTTTTAGGTTAAGATTCTAAACATTAAATCACGCTGTATTAATCACTAAGATCTGACACATGATAGCAAACAAACTAAGACAACTTCTAAATCTACACCCAGGCGAAGAGCGACAGGCTTTCTTATTTGCTTCGATTGCTTTTTTATGGGCCACTGCGATTTTTTCTGGTGTCACTCTAGCAGATGGTCTTTTTCTTGAAAGTATTGGAGCCAATTCCCTCCCCTACTACTACCTTACTTCTGCTGTGATCATGCCTATATTTGCCATGCTGATTTTCTATTTGCTTAATTTTTTTAAAATTGATCATATCTTTCTTGGTATACTTGTAGCTGCAGGAATTATCTATATGGGGTGGTCTTTTTTCTTTTATGAGCACTCATTTTTTGAAACTAAATACTTTGCTTATACATTCAAGCTTTTATGCACCGCACTTTGCAGCATTACCTTAAGCGCCTTTTGGAGTTTTACAGATCAGTTTTATGATATGCAAAAGGCTAAAAGAGTTTTTTGCCTCTTCAACTCAATGGTATACTTTGGCGACTCAATAGGTGGCTTGTTAGTAGCCCTTCTTCTACCTTTAGCTGGTATTAAAACCTTGCTAGTTACCATTGCTGTTTTACTCTTTTCTAGCCTTTTTTTAGTAAAAACAGCCTCCTCTAGCTTTACGAGAGTTTTAGATGAAGTCAAAGAGGAAGATGTTGCTGAAAGAAACTCAATAGCAAGCTTTTTTAAAAGCTTACTAACCTCTCCTTTTGCATTAGCTTTTGTAGGCCTTACCCTTTTGACCTACCTTATCTGTTCTGTTACAGAGTTTAACTATCAGCTAAGTTTTGAAAAGGCTTTTAAAGCAGGCGGAGAAGTTCAAGAGCACCAATTAACCATTTTCATGGGCAAATGCGCCTTTTTTGTTTCACTAGCAAATACCTTATTTGGGCTTACTTGTTACAGCAGAATAGTCAAAAGAATAGGGGTGAATAACCTGGCTCCTATTACATCTGTTATGTTCATTATGCTATTTACAAGTTGGCATTTAGTTGACCACTTATTCATTGCTGTTATAGGTTTTGCTATTGTTGAAGGGGTCGTATATGCAATAGATGACAATAACTTTAACCTCCTTTTAAATGCAGTCCCCACCAAGATTAAGTACGCTGTTCGAGTATTTCTAGACTCATTTATTGAACACATTGGGCTTGCAATTGGTGGTTTGATCTTACTATTCAGCTCTCCTGATTACTACCTCTTTTTAGGCTTATTACTTTCATTTATCTGCTTATTTACCGTGCTTATACTGAAAAGTGCCTACCCTAAAGCAATCTACCAGAACTTAGTTGAAACTGCTATCTACTTTGAAAAGACACTAAAGTGCTTTTTTGAAGATATGACCCAAGAAAGAAAAGATAAAACGCAAGTCTTGCTCTTAGCAAATATTTCAAGAAGCCGCCCTTGCTTTCTATCCTACGAAACGCTTCTTAGACTTGATAAACCCGATATTATCCCTAAATTAATACGCAGAGCCGAATTTTTAAGCCTTAGTGATAAGCTAACAGTGATCAAGCTTTTTGAAAAAAGCCCTTATAAATCACATCCCAAATTTATAGCATGCCTCAACAAGTGGCTACACACTTACTCTGAAGAAAATTTTAGAAATGAACTTTTATTTTACTTAGCTAAGTTTCAAAAGCTGACATTAGAAACTGCTTTATCGCTTATGCACTCCTCTAATTTATCTTTTCAGATTACAGGCAGCCTTGGAATTCTGAAATCGACAAGTGCTACTGAAGATATGAGAGAAGAAGCCTTTAGCATTTTCTACCAAGGCCTAAAATCCCCACAAAAGGAACATACTCTCAAAGCGCTAGAGGGAATTAAAGCTGCTTTTGATGAACGCTTTTTAACTCACTTAGATAGAATTTTTGATATTCAAGATGTGGAAATCCAAGTAACCATTAGTGAAATCCTAGCTGCGCACTTAAATACAAAACATGCCTTTTTAGAAGACTTAATTTTTCAGCAAATCAGTAAAATCTCCACTAGTAGGACACGCATTAACCTTATTAAAGCACTAATGCAATTCAAATCTCCCGCAATACTAATTCGGCTTATTAAGGTTACAGCACACTTTCGCACAAAAGAGAAGGCTCAATTAGAAATTTTATCGGTTCCACTGGCGATACAAATTCCGGAAAAGCTTTTAGATATGGCTATTCAAGCCTCATCTCACCACAGGTGTAGAATTTTAGCACTTCGTATACTAAAGCTGGTTCACCCTCAAATTTTAGAACTCCACCGTGATGGCTTGCTGAAAAAAGAGTTGCATAGAGCCAACTTCTACAAGAAAAAAGCATTTTTACTTTCTCAGTTTCCCGTAGAAGAAGTAGACAGGCTCATGACCGCCTTAAAAGCTGCAAAGCAAAGTTCAATGGAACTCCTTACCCATCTTCTACTTATTGACTCGCCCATGGAAAAGGTGGACACCTTTATTTTTTCACTGAGCAGTAAGAATAAAAAAATACGCTCTAATGCTATTGAAAGTTTGGAAAAAGCTTGCCCACCTAAATACTTAGAAGCTCTAGATACTGTGTTCACTCTCCCCTCTACTTTATTTTACACTAAGGGACAGCATGATCTATGGAGAGTTTTAAGACTGCTATACAATGAGTTACGATTTTCTTTAGCCTCTATCGATATTATGATAAGCTCATTAGTAGAAAAGCAGTATTTATTCCCTAATATGGACCTTCCCTACCACCAGTCAATAGAGAATCAATTATTTAAACCTAAAGGATCTAGCGATGTCTGATGAAATGCCTCTTATAGAACGAGCTCTTCTATTGAAAAAAACACGTATATTTTCTCAGTTAGACCTAGACCTTTTAGTTAATATTGCTGACAAGTCTGACTATCAAGAATTTAAAGAAGGTCAAACTATCTTTTCATTCCAACAAGACGCCACAAGGATTTTTATTATTTCTGAGGGTAAAGTAAAACTAACTTTCCCCGACGAAAAAAAAGAATTGGAGCTAAAATCTGCGGATCACTTTGGCGATCTCTCGTTGTTTAGTGAAACTAAGCGTTGTTACCAAGCTATTTGCTTACAAGACACTAAGGTATTAACTCTAGCTAAACCAGATTTTCTACGCATTGTATCTGAATTTGCTTCTGTAGCATTTGCACTCCTAACAGAATACGCTCAAACAATAGAAAAATAATCTTCCACTTTTCGCCTTGCAAGCATCCTAGATATAAGCTATAAGAAGCCTAAGTATTAAGCTTATAACGGGGTAGTTTAGTGGAAAATTTTGTGGTCTTTGGCGATGGCATCTACTCACGCATTACAGCTCTTTGGCTTGCCAAGCAAATTAACTTAAAAAACTCTAAAAGCCAGCTTACTCTCATAAGCCCTAAAAGCTCATCCCTTGCAAGTTTAGATTTTTGCCTACCCCCTGACTTTAACCTAAGTATTATGCGTTTTCTAGGTATAGACGAGAAGGAGCTTATCTCAAAAGCTAATCTAAGCTTTAACTTAGCAACGCGTGTTGCCCATACAAAAGACAGGGAAAGTAAGGTTTTCTTTCAGCTTTTTGATGAACAAGAAATGTTAAACTCATACCACTTTCTTCTCCAACACTGGATACAAGAGCGCTCTCAAAATGTCTCACATATGAAATTCGACCAGTATTTCTTTCCTCAGAAGATTCTCTTTGAGCGCTCCAAAGCCCCAAAGATGCCTGATTACCCCGACTATGCCGGCCTTTGCCATTACGGCT
>JAACFD010000093.1 GCA_009937555.1 Chlamydiales bacterium
AAAACATCAAAAAGGGATTTTATTAGATGAGTGACTCTAGGCATGCAACAGTATCTACATCAACTTCTTTAACAGGAGCATCAAACACTTTAGTTCCTTTTAAAGGTGTAAGAAAAGTTTCAAATAGATTTCCTAGAGAGATAAGCCTTAAAGGAACAGATATATTCTCACAGGAAGAATGGGGAGACCTAATAACAAAAGCTTTTAATATGAAGCTACCTTACTACCTGTTAGCAGCAGTTGAGGTACACGAAGATAGAGAGCCTGTGTATAGCTTTTATGATGCCGCTCAATTTTACTTATTCTCTTTTAATAAAGAATCTGCAGAGCTTAAAGATCCAGCTACAACTAGGACAATTGAAAAAGTTTACTATTTCATGGCAAACGTGTGGGACCTAGAAATCAATAAGAAAGAAAGAACTACCTCGTCTGCTATGTCTGGAACTACTCCAGCAGAAAGTAGTCCAGCTACGGCTCGCTTAACTACTCCAAAAAACCGATCATTTTCTTTAGTAGAGGATAATGAAAGCTCTCTACTCAACTACTTAGTTCTATCATTGGATTTGTTCATTGAGGACAGTGCCCGCACTACAGAAGAAAGAGATGAAGTTAAAGGCATGAAAGCGAAAAGTCTTGAAAGACTAGCTGAAATATACCAAGCTAGAGCCCTTGAAGAGAAGGGCATAAGCTTAGCTATTTCTCTACAAAATAAAGCTCTAAAATGGGCATATGCAGCAAAAGAATGTCAAGATACTCCAGAAAGAGAGGAAATATTCTTAACAGCAATGCAAACTCTTGAAAGGTTAAAGCAAGACCAACAATTAGAGAGAGAAAGAGTGCAAAGTCAGGAAACTGTTATTATGGATACTCTAAAGCTTCTAGAAGAGGGTGAGTTTATCAGCATCCCAGAACTAACTGAGGCAACAGGCGTTAACAAGAGATTTATCTTAAGCATTGCTAATAAGTGGAATTCACAAGGAATATTGACTGTTAAAATGGAGGGCAAACATCGCCTTTATAGTCTAAATAAGCAGTTTTCTATAACTGTAGAAGAGGCTATTACTGCAATTGGAGCTTCTAGTCGTTTAGAGGAAGAAATAGTTAGCAATAGTACGTGGCTTGAAGGAGTTAGCCATGGCAAACCACGAAAGGGACATCCTGAAGGCAAAGTAATCTATCATATTTTAGAGGTGCTAAAAAATGTTGCAGAGCTTGACTGCTCAGCCGAAGAACAGAAAAAACTTAGGCTACTTGCTATTTTACACGACTCTTTCAAACACATGGGCTCAGCTGATGAACCTAGGGTCGGTACAAACCATCATGGTTATTTTGCAAGAGAGTTTGCCTTAAGCTTAGGAATAGAATCTGAAGAGTTACTGAAAGTCTTAGAGCTCCACGATGAAGCCTACTATATTTGGACCAATGCTACTAAAACTAAAGATTGGGATACAGCTAGAGCTCAGGCAAATACTCTTTTAAGCGATCTTGGAGAGGCTGCTGAACTATATATAAAATTCTATGAGTGTGACTGTAAAACAGGAGATAAGTCTCATGCTCCTTTTGAATGGTTCCAAGATATTTATTCAAGAAGAAGTCGAGCCTTTATCCCAGCCGCAACTGTTCCATTAGAAGGAGAAAAAGGCATGTTTAGCCATTCTACAATGGCTTCTTAATTGCTAATTGTTCAGTCGTTACTATTTAACTTTATGACTACTTTACCTCTCCGTTTAGATAGCGCCAGTTCTCACCTTCCTTCTGGAAGTAACTCTTTTCATCAAGAGTAAACTCATTACCACCCTGCTCTAAAGAAGCTTGAAAGTGCACCCAGGCCTCATGGCCAATCTCTTTACTGGAAAGTACTTTCAAAGCAATAAATTCAGTAGCACTACAGAAGTCTTGAACTTCTTGAAGCCATGCAAAGCGATCTTTTTTAAAGCTATCATTACCCGCATGCGTGGTCTCAATGATGTATAGAGGAAGTCCCATAGCATAAGCAGAATACCTTGATCGCATTAACTGTAAAGCTGTTTTACAACACTTCCCTTTATGGTAAGGACTGCAACAATCTTCATAAGTATTACCTGAATCACAAGGGCAAGGCAGTTCACTCATACTTCCTCTTCTTCTGCACGTGGATTTAATTCACTAACAACAGGACTCTGTCTTGGTAATGCGACAAACTCTCCTTTTTCATCACCAGGAACAGCTTCTCTCTTCATAGTTGCTATAGCTCCATAAATAGCTAGAATAAAGGCTATGATAGATGTAAAAATAAATAAGCCACTGCTTGTTCCACTTACCTTCTCAATGTAAACAGATGTTAGTATAGGCCCCACAACAGAACCAATGCTATAGGCAAGTAGAAGTAAACCCGTAACAGAAACAATATCTTCTTGGTCTACTCTATCACAAACATGCGATATACTTACCGGGTATACAGCAAAAGTTAAACCCCCTATTAAAAAGCATAAAAAATATACCGCTAGCGGGTCACTACAACAAAAGTAAACGATAGCAGATGAGGGCAACATTACCAGTAAACCCAGAGCAACTATTACAGCTCGCCGATCCCCCCAGTCAGATAGCTTACCAATTGGCAGCTGCAGCAAACACCCTCCCATAATTAGTGAGCTCATCACTATAGATACTTTTAGGTCATACTCCTCAGCAAAAATAGGGGTAAAACTAAATAGCGAGGCAAGCATTACTCCTGAAACAACGCAACCCCAGAAACCTAAGGGTGAGGCTTGTATTACATGAGGGATTCCTTTTACAGAAGGCTTATGAAGTTCAGGTGTGGTGCTATAAGTTACTAAGACAGGAATTGTAGACATTGAACAAAAAAATACAGCAACCAGAAAAGGAGTCATACTTGTTTGGTCTAGCCACTTTACAAAAAACTGACTAAAGGCATGCGCTCCGTATAAAAAGCCCATATATACTGATAGTACAACCCCTCTATTGCTAGGGCTACTCTTTGCTAAAAGCCAGCTTTCAATAACTACATACAATCCAGCTACACAAAAACCAGCTCCTACACGCATAAGGCACCAAAACCAAAGGTGGTAATCAGCTAGCCCCTTACTTGCATCTAAGTTGCTAAAAAATGCCTGTAACAAAATCGTTCCTGAGCATAAGGCTGCAAAGCAAGAAAAGGCTCTAATGTGCCCTATTCTACGTATAAAGGGCTCAATAATTACAGCGCCAATAAATAACCCCATGTAAAGGCTTGATCCCATTAAACCTACGGCATAATCAGAATAACCTAACATCTTCACCTTTAAACTCATGAATGTTAAGTAGTAACCAGAGCTTAACATTAACAAAAATAGCGAAGCAATGGGAGCAATGAAGACAGTAAAATCCATATAGCATCCACTTAAAACTTTCTTAAGTTGCTATGAGTATGAACCTTACAATTACTCGTCTAACAACTCTTCTTCAGATAGGATAATATAGTCTTGAGATTTAAACAAACGCTCATTTAACCAAGTGTTTCTTTTATGATAAGTTCTTCCTAAAGAGGTAAACATATGTTGTTCTATACCAGAGTCTCTGTAGAGTTTCTCCTCTCCAACAAGCTGATCTTTTTTGCCAAAAATTTGATACTCACCACTTAGTTTTACTTTATATGACTTTGGCGTTTTTGCAATATTATATACAGTTTCTCTGCTCTTCTTTCCTGAAGGAGTATACCAAACCTCTTTAGCCTTAACCCAGTGCTGAAAGTTTGGAATAGCATAGATATCTGTTGTAGGTTTATCAAAACCCTTGTTACTAATTAGGGTATCTTCCCACTCTTGAGCAGTACCTGGAAATCTAATACTAGATGCTAGCTGACCGTTTGAATAAAATAAGTTCCATGCTTTAACAGGAACTCCCTTATCATACCATTTCTCTTCAATAAGCTTCTGATCATCATTAAATACAATTTGCTTACCTTGTAGATATCCTTTGTGCCAATTACTTTCACTCTCTAAATTCCCTTCGATTGAAAGACGTTGAACAGATCCATCAAGTAATAACAAGCCATTATAAACCCTAAAGTTCTGAATCATGGCAACCCTTTCAGGGCCAGTCTCTACATCATGAAAATACAATTCTATTACAGAGTTAATTTTATGTATGGTAAGGCGCTTAAGTCTACCGCTTTCATACTTTTGATACTTAACACCGGGTGAGTTCAAATTAGCAGTGATTGTACTATCTAAATACCTGATTTTTATATCTTTGTACCTCATAGAGGCTGAGGTATTAAAGTGAAGGTCTGCGCTGATAAGAAAAAAAGAAGCAAATAAGGTTAATAAACTAACAACCTTATTATTAAATAAAGTGTGCATAAAACTCTCCCGTTACAAAAACTAGCCCCTGTGTTTATTATAATATAACGGGAATTATTTATTAACTAAAATATATCCACTTAATTAACTATTAATTAGGAAGAGTTAACAATGAGTTACTAAGTTTCTCTTTAATCCACTTAGCCCTTACAACTTCTGATGTACTCTCTTCATTTTTTTGATTAATAAGTAAATGACCTTTTTTACAAAAAAGCATCCACTTTATTAACTCTTGCTCGGAAACTCCTTTAAGCCAGCCTAACTTAAGTGCTAATTTTAAAATACTCAAGGAGTTAAGAGCCTCCAAAACGCTAAGTGTATGACAATAACGTAGTAAGCCATATGCCTTTGCTACCTTATCAATTAACTCTGTATTAAGCTCATCTAGGATAGACTTCTGCGCTGACCTTTCAGCTATCTCCAACTTAATTATAAAACGCTGCAGCTCTCCAATAATATCTTCCTCGGAAAGGCCCGTTTTATAGCTATTTGATAAAACTAGTGTGTCTCCTAAAAATTCCTGCTCTTTACCTAGAAGGCTATTAACGGTTACAAAATTCGAACGATTTGTGCTTAGAAACTTATTAAGCCCAGAAGTGAGTATTAAAGCTGGAACATGTGCATAAGAGGTGCAACTTAACCCTGTCCCACTTTGTCTAACGTTTGAAGTTAAATACCCAAACTTTTGATTAAAAGTAAACTTTAGTTGTTTAGAAAAGCCCTCTTCTAGCTTTAGTAGCTTACTCCAACTTGACTCAAGATCATTATCATAAGTGATATATTGCAACTGCATATGATCTTTTACATTTAATAACCCTAGAAAAAGCCCTGTTCTATCAAGAATGAACCCTTCCCCCTTATGCGCTTGCTGAAAAGCTTCCATGCAAAAAAAATGTTCAAATAAAAACTCTTTATCTATGGGATCCAAGTCATTGGCAAGAAAAAAGGTGTGATTATCTAGAGAGGGTTGTGATGTAGCTGTAGCCTTTAACACTTCTAATACTTGCAGTCGCTTTTCTTCATTTAGTTTAGCTGGAAAAGCATAGCCATCAACATTTCTTGTCAAACTAAGATTAGACGCAAGAACTACCTGATCTTCTTTAATACTCCAGGTCTTTTTCTGTATTAACTCCTGGAAAAATGAATCTTTATTTTCCATTTTGCTCTTCCGTAAGTTGTTTGATCTGATCCCTTAACTTTGCTGCCTGCTCATAATCTTCGTTCAATAATGTCTCATCTAAGGCTTCATTAAGTGCTATCAATTGTATAGAGGGGCTTAAGGTTCTAGTTTTTCCTGGTTCTTTACCAAAGTGCAGGCTCTCAAGTTTAGCACTTGCTTGATTTGTTGTAGGTGGTATAGCAGCTAAATTCACAAGCTCCTTAGCAATTAGCTCTTCAAATACTTCATAGCACTTAGCACAACCTGTAATTCCTCCTGTCTGCAGAGTCTCTTGTGTAGTTAGACAACTAGGACACTTTAGCAGCTTACTATCTTGCTCTTTTGGAGATAAAGCTCCTGGAGGAGGTTCGGCTCCCATTTTCTTTTCAAGTACTGGGCAGTCAGCACACATTTTCCATTGGTGCATTTTTTGCCCTACAATCTGTGAATAATTAACTGTAAGATCTTTCTTACACTCAGAGCATTCTATAGGTCTTTCATTCATTTTAGCCCCTTATAAAAGTTAACTAACTTATAAGAGCTTATAAAATTACGGACAAGAAATTTAGACAAAAAAAAAGAGAAGCCCCAAAGGACTTCTCTTTATAAATATTCGAGCTAAAAGCTTAGAATTAGAAGTGGTACCAGAATTCTGTTTCCACTCTTTTAAACTTTCTCTCCATAGCTCCGCCAGCATTAGTTGTTGAAGCAACCATTCCAGCGTAGTTCTTGTTAGCATGTTTTGCGTCAAAATAGTTAACAACAAAGTCCATGTTATCAGTAATAGCATACTTAACTTTGAATTGGAAACCTTTGTAGTTAGCACCTAACATGTTGTATCTTCCGATACCTGCTACATCTCTTGCAAGGATAGCGTTTTGCTTAACGTGCTGGTAGTTTACATCAACCATCCAGTCGCCTTCTCTTTCAACTTTACCGAAAGTAGCTCCTACTGCCCATGCTGAGTTTTCTTTCTTATCAGCAGTGTTAACGTAAGTTCCGTTAGCATCGTAGTTTACAGTGCTGTCAGCATTCTTTTTAGCAGCGTGGTTAATTAGGTAAGATGCATATAGATCCCACTCAACGCCGATTAGGTCTTGGTTAAACATGTAACCAACCATTACTTCAGAGTTTCTTGAACGTGTACCGTCAACAGTAACACCTGAAACTTTCTTTACCCAAGCAACATAAGAGTAGCTAGCATATAGACCTGTATCCATGATGTTAGATAGACCTACTTGAGCTGCCCAAGGGTATCTGTGGTTAGTTTCTGTATCAATCCACTTAGATAATTTAAGAGATGCATCACCTAAAGCTTCGAAGCTGTTCATGAAGCTAAAGCTTAGACCATCGTGCTTAGTTCTTCTGTCAAATTGTAGTTTTGACTTGTAAACGTTTGACATTTTTTCTCTACCAACAGTTGCATTTAATGATGCAGCACCATCTTCGTAAAGATTCATACCAAAGTAAGCTTCTTCTAAAGCCATTGCCCAGCTTTGTGCTGTTCCATCACGGCTGATGTATCTATCACCTGAAGCAGATGAAGAACCCATCTCGTTGTTTGTTCTAATTGAGGACTTCGCCCATGTTCCGTTATTTTGGTAATCTAGACCAAGTTGCCAGTCTAAATCAAAGTTATCTTTAGAAAGTCCGGAAGTACCCTTTCCACCGTAGTATGCCTCACTATCAACAGTAAGACTTCTCATTGTGTACTCAACACCTGTTTTTCCGCTTAGTGTTAGTTCTCCACCTAGGTCTTCTAACATTACATTAGCTTTCCCCTGAGCGAATCCTAACCCGCAGACTGCCATAGCAGCTATTGCTGTTAAGTGTTTAATGAATTTCATGACCATTTCTCCATTTGTTTCAATTACTTGTGTTTAATTTAAAGTATAATCTTTTAAAATGTTAATCCCACCTAAACAATAATAAATAAGCGTAGGCACACGCCCACTACTTATAGATTTTTACTTTTACCTGCATATATAATTTTTTTGTTTTTTTTTT
>JAACFD010000094.1 GCA_009937555.1 Chlamydiales bacterium
AGACCTTGAACTCTAATCTTCAAGTTGATATAAAAGACTTTAAATCAAATGGAACTCCCCTAATGTTCAAGCATATCTTCGTTTTTTTAGTCTTTTTGATTCCCGTATCATTATTTGCCAAAGCTGACCTGCCTGAAATAGCAGCTCAAGATGTCATCAAAATATCAAATGAAATCTTAGCCTATCACACTACCTATAAAGAACTTTCAACAGATCTTATAAAAAGAACCTTGAAAAACTACCTCGAAGAGCTAGACCCCAAAAAAACCTACTTCATAAAAAGTGAAATTATCACCTGGTTAGAGCCTTCAGAACAAAAGCTCAAAACCATTATGGAGGACTACAAGAATGAAAGTTACAAAGAGTTTTTTCAAATTCATCAGTTAATGGAACAAGCTACTAAACGCTTTAACCAGCTTAATGAGCAAATTAACAATGAAGAGCTTAACGAAGAAACTTCCTCTGAAGAGTTTAAAGACCTGCAATGGGTTGATAGTGAAGAGAAACTACTAGAAAGGCATAAGAAAATAAGAGCTATACAGCTAGACGTCTCTAAAAAGCTTGAGAAAGAGAATAAAGAGAAGTTTTTTCTTCGTATAAAACGACAAATTGACAGTCGACACGCTCAACTCCTACTAGAAAATAAGCTAGACAGAGAGCGCTTTATATATTCTAACATATTAAAAGCTTTTGCGCAGTCTTTAGATAACCAGACAATGTACTTTACCCCTGGTGAAGCCTCTGCTTACATCATTAATGTCCAAAAAAGACTGTTTGGTATTGGGGCAGCTCTTAGAGACGACCTTAATGGACTTACAGTAACACAAATAGCCGAAAATGGGCCCTCAGCCAAGTCAAAACTATTAAAGTTAAAAGACCGTATTGTTGCTGTAAATGGAGAATCTATTATAGGTATGGAACAAAAGGATGCCATCAACCTTATCAGAGGTGAAGAAGGTTCCTCTGTAACGCTCACAATAGTAAGAGAAAAGGCTGCCCCAGATAGTGATGAGCAGAATAGCGAGCAGAAAAAAGAAGAGATACTAGATATCACAATTGTCAGAGGCGAAGTAATTTTTAAAGAAACGCGTTTTGATAAAGAAATTGAACCATACGGAGATGGAGTAATAGCATGTATTAAGCTATACTCTTTTTATCAAACCCCTTCCTATTCCTCTTCTAAAGATATTTTAGAAACTCTTGTAGAAACTCAGAAAAAGCACAAGATCAAAGGAATCATACTAGATCTACGCTACAACACAGGTGGTATGATTTACCAGGCAGTTGAAGTAATAGGCTTATTTATTAGAAAAGGGATAACAGCGACTATCAGAGATCACAATGGGAAGCTAAATCACCTACGAAATTTAAAGAGTGGCCCTTTTCTAGATACCCCTCTTATTGTGCTCACATCTAGGTACAGCGCTAGCGCATCAGAAGTTGTAGCACAAAGTTTACAAGACTTTGGTCGTGCTGTTTTAGTGGGTGACGACCATACCTACGGGAAGGGTACTTATCAGTTATTTACTTTAGTGCCTGATGACTCCAATCATGGTAAAGTAAACCCTCAAGGCGAATACAAAGTAACCGCTGGAAAATGGTATACCGTGTCAGGTAAAACACCACAACTAACCGGAGTTTTTTCTGATGTTGTTGTTTCAGGCTTAACTTCAGAGCTTGAAAAGGGAGAGAAGTACGCTAAATATCCTATCGATAACGACACCATTAAGGATCACTATGATGATGACTTTTCAGACCTACCACTACTTCATCGAATTGCTCTGAGACAGGACTATAAATCTGATCCTCAAGAAAAAATGACCACTTTTTCACAGTATATCCCAATGCTAAAAAGTAACTCATCAACTAGGCTTCAAGACGACCAGGTATATCAAAACTTTATTACTGAGTTGAAGAAGGAAGATTTTGATATAGAAAAAATTCTTCAATATAACCAAAGTGACTTACAACTCACCGAGGCCAAAAATGTTATGAAGGATTTTATCTCTCTTTTAACAACAGAAGCACACTTGAAACCTGCCATATAAAAGGCTTATGCCTCTTGGCCTTAAAAGATCAATACTGCTACAATACACCCTTATTTTAAACCCTATCAATCTACACCCCAACTTAAGGTATAGCTATGAGCTCACAAGAAGTTCGCGTAAGAATCGCTCCTTCCCCTACGGGAGACCCCCATGTTGGTACTGCTTATATGGCATTATTTAACATGGTTTTTGCAAAGCATCACAACGGGAAATTTATCTTACGTATTGAAGACACTGATCAGAAAAGAAGTCGTTCATCTTGTGAAGAAAATATTTACAAAGCCCTGAAGTGGTGTAAACTGGAGTGGGATGAGGGTCCTGACATAGGGGGAGAATATGGCCCCTATAGGCAATCTGAACGCCTTGATATTTATAAGAAGTATGCCCAACAGTTGATTGATGAGGGCAAAGCTTATAAATGCTTTGCTACAGCAGAAGAGCTTGAAGAAATGCGCGAAATAGCAAAAAAAATGGGCTCTAAGCAAGGCTATGATAGGCGCTACCGCTCACTGACACCTGAAGAAGTTGAAGAAAAAGAAAGGCAAAACCTTCCTTATGTTGTACGCCTTAAAGTACCCCTAAAAGGTATGTGCGAATATGAGGATGAAATTAAAGGTAAGATAACTACTCCTTGGGCAGATGTTGATGATCAGGTATTACTAAAATCTGATGGTTTTCCTACCTACCACCTGGCAAACATAGTCGATGATCACCTGATGAAGATTACTCATGTGATTCGTGGTGATGAATGGCTTAGCTCCACCCCTAAACATATTCTCTTATATGAGTGCTTCGGCTGGACACCCCCTACTTTCATGCATATGCCACTTTTACTTGGGACAGATAAGAAAAAATTATCTAAACGAAAAAACCCTACCTCTATCTTCTTTTATCAAGATAGTGGCTACCTACAAGAAGCTTTTATAAACTTCTTAAGCCTTATGGGATATAGCGCCCCTAACGATCAAGAAATCTATTCGCTAGAAGAACTTATCAAAGACTTTGACCCTAAAAGAATTGGCGTATCTGGAGCTATTTTTGATATTAAAAAGCTTAACTGGCTAAACCAACACTATATCATTAATAATATTCCTGAAAGTCAGCTGCTAGATAGGATAAAAGAGTGGCAGTTCAATGAGGATTTTTTAGGCAAACTTATGCCTCTTTGTCACTCTCGTATCAAAACTTTTGGTGATTTTTTTGACCTATGTCATTTTTTCTTTGTAAATGAACTAAATTATGACCCTAAGAATTTACAACCCAAGTCTCTAACTCCTGAGCAAAGTGCTTTTATTCTACAGGTGTTTATCTGGCACATGGAAACAAAAGACATTTGGGATAAAGACGCTTTATTTGAAGCCTCAAAAATAGTAGCGAGCTTTTTCTCTGTTAACCACAAAAAGGTAATAATCCCTATTTTATTTGTAGCTTTGACAGGTCGCACACAAGGCCCTCCACTATTTGACTCTGCTCAAATACTAGGTAAAGACCGAACTAGAGCTCGCCTATTAAATGCTATGGAATGCCTGGGAGGTGTTTCAAACAAGAAAATGGCTAAACTGAAAAAAGCATGGGACCAAAACACTGGAGAAGAACTATTTAAGGCTTGTTCTGCGACAGCTGCTTTGTAGTTTGTTTTTCAGGTTGAGAAATTATATAGCTTTTAGGTCTAGGGTGCCCTTCCGGGTTTATCCCACAAGAACTTAGTAAGGCTATTGACAAAAGTAGATATAAAATACGTAGCACCATATTTGCTATAATTCCATTATTTAAGTTAACCACAAGCTAACCCAAGTTAAATTTTAGATGCTAGAAAAAAAGACCTCTCCTTCTACCTACTCCATAAAAAATCCCTTTTACTCTTCTATTAAAGCCAGAAGAGTTCTAAATAAGAAAGCTTCAAAGAAAAAAACCTACCATATAGAACTCTCTCTAGGAGATTCTGGTTTTAGTTATGAAGAGGGAGATTCTATTGGAGTACTAGCTCATAACCCTCCAAATGTAGTTGCTAAAATATTAAACCGCTTAGATTTAAAAGGTCATGAAAATTTCCATTCGGAAAAGAAGAAGGAATTCGTAAGCTCATTAAGCCACATTATGCGCAGTAATGTGCAAAAGCTAAACCGTAAGATAATAGAGTTCTTTAGTAACTTTTGTCCACTCGCAAAAGAAAAGTACCAGTTAGATTCACTACTGGCTCCTAAGAATAAAGCAGAGCTTAAAGCTTTTACTGAAAACTACCACCTTGTAGATTTACTAATAAAAAAAACAAACATAAAAGATCATTGGGTAGAGCTATTTAACCTACTCTCACCGTTACTTCCTCGCTTTTATTCCATAGCCTCTTCTCCCTCATGTTATCCCAATGAGATTCACCTTACAATTGCTAAGCTAGAGTATGAAATAAATGAAAGCAAAAGGTATGGGGTATGCTCGCATTATCTCTGCTCTTTGGCGTCATTAAATGATAGTACGGTACCTATTTATCTTTTACCAGCCTCTCACTTTAAACTACCAAAAGATCCTGAGACTCCTATTATTATGGTGGGTCCCGGAACAGGAATTGCACCTTTTAGAGCCTTTATGCAAAGGCGGCATACCCAACACGCAAAAGATAACTGGCTGTTTTTTGGCGAATGGAATAAAGACCTAGATTTTTACTACGAGAAAGACTGGGAGCTCTACCAGAGCGAAGGAGTTCTAAGGTTAGACTGCGCTTTTTCTCGTGATCAAGAAAGCAAAGTGTATGTTCAAGATAAAATAAAAGAAAATGGCAAAGAAATTATCGAATGGATTGATAATAAAGGAGCCTATTTCTATATCTGTGGTGATGCACATAATATGGCAAAAGCGGTAGAACAAACCCTTATTAATTTACTAGTAAGTTACAAAAATATAGAAGAATCTGAAGCACGAGATTACCTAAAGGCACTAAGAAAAGATGGTCGCCTACAAAAAGATGTTTATTAACCCTTACTCTTCACAAACAAGCTCATTTAAGCTTTCAAAATCTTCATCAGCAATGATCTCATAGGCATCACCTGCATTTTTAGCCTCTTTTAAATGACGCATGGTACACTCTTTATTTAAAA
Source organism: Chlamydiales bacterium (assembly GCA_009937555.1). Taxonomy (GTDB): domain Bacteria; phylum Chlamydiota; class Chlamydiia; order Chlamydiales; family JAACFD01; genus JAACFD01. The sequence continues at coordinate 5,141 of JAACFD010000094.1, forward strand.
ATAAAGTGGAAATAGCAGAAAGAGCCTTTAGATGCTGTTTTGGCTTTTCTAAAGAACTAGCAATTAAAACAATGGTATGTACAGGCTCTCCATCTAAACCCTCCCAGTCTATTGGCTCTTTAAGTATTGCCATCACCCCCATAGTATTAGCTGGCAAATCTAAATGACCATGAGGAATTGCTACTCCTTTGCCAATACTAGTGGCAGCTTGCTTTTCCCTTTTTAGAACAGACTGTAAAAAGTCAATTTTATTGGAAACTTGCAAAGAATGCGTCTTAAATAGAAAGTCCACTAGCTCAATAATAACTTCTTGTTTTGAGCCCTGCTTAATGTCTAAGGTGATAAATTCTTCTTGTAAAAAGTCAATTAACCTAGGGCTAGCACAGCCTGTTTCTCCAGAGCGAACTAGTGATAGACGTAAAATAATAGGCCCCACCACCTCTGTTAAAGTTACTGCCATCAGGATAACGGGAGTTAATACATCTGAGATTAATGGGCTATTTGACATGCTCTCCAAAGCTACAATAAGACCCACTGTAATTCCTCCTTGAGGCAGCAGAGACATCCCTAGATACTTGTATACCCGTTTAGGTAAAGGAGTCAGTCTGCCACTAACATACAGACACAGACAGTTTCCTAGAAACCTAAATACAATATAGGCTAAGCATAGTACTCCGACAGCTTGAAGGTGATGAAAACTTGCATGAGCCCCTGTTAAAGTAAAAAACAGAGCATAGATAAGCTCTTCAAAATCTTCAAATACATCTAGAATTTGATTCCTATCAGAAAAATTAGCTAGGAATACTCCAACTGTTAGATTGGTCAGCGCAGGAGATAACTCTAACTCAATAGCTAGACCAAAGGCTATCATTAGGGCTGCAAATGAAAAAATAGCTTCTTTTTTTCTTGAGAAGATTCGTTTACGCAAGAAAGCTAAAGCACCTGCAATTAATACCCCAAGAAAGATTGCACCCAGTAGTTTAGATATCACAGGGTAAAGACCAGTAGAAAAGCTGCCTTGTAAAAGCCATTCTTTGCAAACTTCAAAAATTACAATGTTGCTAACATTGTTTAAAACGACAACAGCTAAAAGAGTTTTCACAAACATGCCTTTTGCCTGAGACTCCTTAACTACATGTACTACTGTAGCAGGTGCTGTAGCTATTGAAAAAACAGCTAGGTAAAAAGCTATTTCCCATGAATTATAATTAGCATCCACAAAAGAGTGAGTGATATAAATACCTAACAAACAGATAAGAGGTACGACAATAGCCTGGACTAGAGCGATTACTAACACCCTTTTAATTGAGTTGTGCAGCTGCTTTAACTTTAGATGGGACCCTATGCTGATGGCTATTAGTGAAAAAGCTAGGTTGGTTATAGGCTCTAGCTGGGAAGACATAAATGAAGAGTGAGTATTTACTATCCCCAGTATAGGCCCTATTGCAATTCCAGCAATGATATTACCAGAAATACTAGGAAGGTGTAACAGTTTTGCAATATACCCTCCCAGTAACCCAAAAAATATTAAAGCTGCCAGTGTTGAGTACACATTATGCAAAGGATTCTCTAGTACAGGGTATAAGTAATCCATATTCCCACTACTTTTTATATACTGTTAGTACCACAAAACATTGCACCCCTAGACCTTTCCCTACTTCTGTTAATGATTCACCTGAAGTAGCCGTAATACCTACTTTAGAAAGGTCTATATTCATTACCTTAGCTATCTTTTCCCGCATAGGTAAAATATAAGAAGCAAATTTTGGCTTTTTAGCTTCAATACTGATAGCAAGATGACTAATTTGATAGCCACTTAAACTTTTAAGTGCCTCTTCTAAGTAGACTTGACTATCTGTTATCCCTTGATTTAAACATAATTCATCAGCAACCCCGCCTAAAATTTTTAAGTGAGTGATTGAAGTAATCGCATTACAAATAGCATGATAGACAACATCCCCATCAGAGTTAGCTGAAAAGCCACGTACTCCCTCAAAAGTTACTCCTCCCATCACACAAAGCTTATCTGAATCTTCTGTTAAAAAACGATGACTGTCTTGCCCTATACCTACTTTAACTTCCATAATAGTTTCCTTAATTTATTTGATATAAGAGAGATATTAATTTTACAAAGAAGTTATAGTTGATTTCATTGTTTTCTAACAACGCTTGCCTGCTAAAACAAAGTAAAGAATTTTCAACAAAACTTTGAAGAGAATGCTTCAGTCGTCTATTATTAAATATAAATATCGTTTCGCAATCACAAAGGCGATTAAAGCACATGGATAAGTTGGTAATACAAGGAGGCTCACCCTTAAAAGGTGAGGTAGAGGCCGCTGGAGCAAAAAATGCTGTAACTAAAGT
>JAACFD010000095.1 GCA_009937555.1 Chlamydiales bacterium
ATCTATTCTTAATGTTTTTTCCGTATATTGTCGGCCTATTAAAAAAAAAAGCAGTAATTATCATGATAAGAACAGCTCTAAAATCTATTTTTCTTGGAGAAAATGGGAGCTTTTCCCTTCCTGGAAACATAGAGGTTAATTTTAAAAAAGATGACCCTTCATTTGCACCATCTCTAGGGATTCCTGTTTTAGACAGGCTTCTTAGATGTCGTCCTTTGCAAATTACGGCACTTGGATACTTGCATGTTTTAATACATGAATTAGGGCACGCTATAGCTTCACGTTCGTTTTCAAGCCATTCTATTAATGTTTATACAGGCAGCTGTACAGGTTCTGTAAATTGTGATAGCAAAGTAGTAACTTTGCTTTCAGGTCCTCTGGCAGGAGTGAGTTTTCGCTTGGGAGTTATTGCGATGACTGTTTTTTATAAAGAATCTATCCCAACTCCTCTTAGATACGCCTTAAAAGGTGGTTCCGTAGCCTGGATGGCAGGAGAAAATCTTTATATGCTAACAGGTATTACAAATAATAATGGAGATTGGGGAGGAATAAAAAACTGCGGTTATATTCCCTTAGCCTCATGTTCTGCTGCAATGCTCTCAGTTTCATTTCTTGCTGCTAGGTTAATCGTAAATAGTTCTCAGATCAATAAGAAAAAGTTATTCTAAGGAACTCGGTACTAAGATTACTGGTGAAAACTCTCTATAGACTTTGTGAAGTCACTATAACTCCATATAGCTGAGATTTTCTCATCTTTAACTTCATAAATAGTAACTCCTGTAAAAGTAAGCTCTTTGTTAGTAGCGGGAACACCCAGTAAGTCACTCTTATGAATCGCACGAACTTTCCAGTGATTGATGACCTTACTGTCATTAACAGCTGAAGATATAAGCTCACTATCTATAAAGTTGAAAGCCTTTGTCCATAAAGTAAAGGCTTGGCGCGAGACTTCTACACCACTACCACTTATGCCTACAAGAGAATTAACAGAAACGTCAGGAGTTACATATTGTCCTATCTGATCTAATTTTCCTCCAAGCACAATGTTATCTACAAATTTACATACAGTTTGAATGAGAGGGTTTGTACTAGTAGTAGTCATAATCTGATCCTTTTGAATAATCAAGCTGTGATTATACAGAGGGTTATTTAGATATCAACTTTAATTTGCATAGAGAAATTTGGAGCGCTCGGCTCTGCATCACTAACTATTCTCTAAAATTCTTTATAGATGCATTTAGGGGAGCGAGAGTGCAAGCAGCTAGCCATACACATACCCTTGGACCTTGTAATAAAAATGCTAAGAAAAAGAAGTTAAGAGGTGGGAAATTTACTATTCAACCTGTTGGAGCTGGAACTATCTCAAGAATGGATCCAGCAACAGGTAAGCTTATACCTGTAGAAGTTTCAAAGTAACATAAGTCATTCTTAGTTCAATGATGTAAGGTAGGTTAGTATAAGTTATTTAATGCTAACTTACCTTTTATGTTATGCTCTTTTTAACATTTCATTAATCTTTTCAACTAGATACTCTGGATTATATATAGAGTTATTATGAAATTCTGGAATGCCTATAAAATACTTCTCTTTCGCAAAAGGCAGTTTGCCTTCTTCTTCTAACAATTTACTAGCAAGTGTTGCTTGAGCTGGAATTACACCATCATGGACAATTTTAGCTTCTTCTCTTTGGAGGTCAGTGTATGTACCGACTGCTGCTGTTTGTAAGATAATTTCAGGAGCTTGTAGTTTTCTTGATGAATCAATAGAACTTATATTCCAGCCAAATAAGTATACGAGAAAACCTAATATTTTAGATCTTGTAATATAGCTCGCAGCTGTACTAAGATCCGAAAAGGTGCGGCTCTTAACAAAGCAATATTTAATTCCTTTCTTTAATTTATGTGAGCATAAAGCATCGCCTTGAACTCCACCACCAATAGAGTGTCCATAAGCTATAATTTCAGTGGCACCTATGCCATTGGTTCTATCCTCAAGGAAGCTAAGGATAGCTTGATAAGCTTTAGACATGGCTTCTCTGTTTGGTACCCCAGAGCTAGCGCCAACACCAGGATAGTTAAAAACAATCGCATTCCCTTCTAACTGAGTTAAAATATTCTTAAAAGAGTAGCTCTGGATTTTATTTTCGTAAAATTCGCCATTACCATTTGAAGATAAAAGCCAGCGACCATTGCTAAATGTAGACTCTTTACCCATAATTGCAGCATCGATTATATAGCCATCCACCTTTAATGAAATTCGCTTAACCTTCCAGTCATTATCAAGAGAAATGTTTCTACGGGTTTTAAGTGCATAATCACGAGAAAGCCCCATGACTTGTGGAGTAGAGGCTTGTAGCAGTGTTACCTTCCCAATTAACACATGGATTAGATTATAAATAGAAATCGGGAAGACAATAAGGCAGAAAATTCTTTTTGCTATACGCCAAGTCTTAGTTTCAATTTCATGCTTATAGGTTACAGGAGAAAGTGGCGATACTCTATCTAGTTCTTCTTTCGTGTTTTTTTCATAGTCCATTTGCTTATAAAAAGCATGACTACCAGTTAAAAGGTTTTTCATATTCATGATCTTGTCGTTTTAATAAATCCCTTTTGTTTTAGCCATTTAAAAGCACTCTTTTTCTTTGCTTCATTGTATTTCTTCTGTATAGCTTTAGACTGCTTAGTGTAAATAGCTTCTTCTTTTGCAAGTTCAACATTATCTTTGATCTGAGCTTTTCTTTTTCTCCATGCTACATCAAGTTCTTCCATTTCACTCTCTAAATCTGCTAAATTCCTGCTCCATATTTTACTAAACATAGGGTCTTTTTCTATAAGGGTCTCAAAAGCTGGATATTTAAAAATGTTGTTTAGATAACTCCTCTTGACATCCTCTATGACCTTTTCCTCAGGTAATACATCTAAGTAATGGCCTATTGTTGGATGTTCCATTGTACTTACAGGGCTTAGTAAGCCTAATTTATGTCTTAATAGGGTTTCGTAAAAAAGAAAGATTTCTACAGATTCACTAGTTTGAGGTTTATTTGCTTGAATCCATTCAGATATATAGTATCTAAAAGTATAGGTCATCACAGCTCTAAGATATATTCTCACTTTATCAGCTAGAGAGGTATTTTTACTTCTTTCTAAAGTAGAGACAACCCACAAGACGTATATCTCATTTAAAGACATTGCTGCTCGATCTTCACAACTAGTGTTATTAACTTCTACATAGGTGAAAAAGTCTTTTTTAAATGAAGGGTCTTCATTTAGAGTTTTTAGGATGCTGACAATTATTTTTGCTAGATCAGACTTTCTCCCACTTTTAAACTCGGTTGTTTGCTCAAGACGTTTTAACCAATCTGCTATAATACCTTTCTCATGACTTTCTAAGGTTTCAGTGAAAGTTAGTGAGTCATCTGTTATGCCTGCTAGCTCTTTCCATTTTTTTATACTATCTGTAAGTTCTGCACTTAGCATAGAGGCCCTTCGCCATCTAATATCCCTCAGTAGCTCTTCTACTTGATCCGGGTCTACTCTAGTATTTGTAGCAAAGATATCTGTAAGCTGTGTTAACTCCCTAATAGCCTCAGGAAGCCTATTAAGAGATCTATTGCCGCTTAGGTGTAGAAGCTCTAGCTTCTCAAGGCGTGCTATCTCAGGGGGTAGAACATCTAGTTGATTGTTATTAAGATTCAATTCATAGGTATGCTTTAACTTCCAGACAAAAGGTGGAACTTCTTTCAGTTTGCAATCACTTAAATCTAGAGAATTAGAGTTAATAGTAAAACCATAGATGCTTCTTAAAGTGTTTCTAAAGACCTTTTCTGTATTAACTCCTGTACTTACAGGAAGAGTGTTACGCCAGCTTTCAAGTTCCGTTACTAATTGAAGGGTTTCATAAATATTTTTAGATAATGAGCCTACTGATGTGAAAGTATGACTTAAAAGTACAGCAAGGGTGTGAATTGATAAGACTCTTTTTAATAGGGGAGTTCTTTCTAGAATAGATTTCATTAAGAGATAATTTACCAGTGTATCAGACTGGTTAGACAAGTCAAATAGACTAGAATATTCGCTTTCTATCGAAAAGTAATATGCGATGAAAAAGTCATATCCAATTATGAGGATAAAGTTTGCTATAGCAATAATTGAAGTCTGAGTAATAAAATTATCAGACTTTTCTATTATGGGTTTAAGCTCACTATATAAGTCTTTAGCTTCTCTATAGATCAATAAAGAAGAACTAACAAGCCATATCTTGGAGGTTGTTATAAGATTAACTTCATAGGCTGGGCCAAGATTACTGCAATAGTATTTGTGCAAAAAAATAGGTGAGGCTACAACAGCTTCTATAGGGTTAAATTTGATAAAAGGAAACTTTTGCCGAAACCTTTCATCACTAGCAATAATGTAAGCAGAGCTTAATGAAAGAGTGATGATGACCCATTTCCGTGATTGAAGAATTTCTTTTATATCTTGTTCATTAGATATCGAGCTGAAATGCCTTTGAGCTTCAATAGCTGGAAAGCAAGTAACATAAAGAGCGATCCTAGCCCCCCAGCTGATTGGGTCATTTCCTATATTTGTATCTTGAATTCTAGTGTTTAATATAGAAGAGAATAAGCGAAAAGGGGAACTAAAAGAGGGAATACGCATGAGCAAATCCTTAGAAATAAAGTTCGCGAGGCTTATAGTTTAGAAATATTAAGATTTCTTAAAGAATCGTTTATAAACACTTTACCTATGGCTAAAAAGCCTTAGCTAGCAAGAGAGAAGAGAGCAAGCAAGTCTAGCCTGAACTTCTAGTAGCATAAATTGAAGAACAAAAAGAAGAATGGTAGACTTGCTATTTTAACATATTTTCTTAAGTTACCTAACCTTAGCTATAAGTTCTAAAAAATGAGCTAAAACCACCAAAAACCTTTACAAATATAACCTCCATGTCCTTAAATAATGGATATACAAGTTATATTTGACAAGGTTGATACAGATGGATCCCGCCATTGAAAGCCTTAGAAAGTTTGCCAAGTCAAACGAGCTTACATACCAGGCCATAATGAGCTGTTTAAAGGGGTATGCAAAGCCTAGGGACAAATTAAGCCAGCTACTAAAGAGAAAGGCCCTAATTCGAGTGAAACAGGGGCTGTACGTCTTTGGTGAGATCTTTAGAAAAGCCCCTTTATGTAAAGAGCTTTTAGCTAACTTAATCTATGGACCTTCATATGTTTCCCTCGAATGGGCTCTCTCTTATTATGGCCTTATTCCTGAGGCTGTGCATACTGTCACTAGTATTACCCTTAAAAGAAGTAAGAGCTTTGAGACTCCTCTAGGTGTTTTCTCGTATGATCATCTACAATCAGATAGATATCCAGAAGGGGTCTCTCTAGTAGACAGAGCTCCATATCAGTGCTTCCATATTGCAAGTAAAGAAAAGGCACTTTGTGATTTTCTTATCTTAAGAAGAGGGAAGATAAGTTCTATTAAAATTTGCCTAGAGATCCTGATAGAAGATATGAGAATTGACGAAGATGAGCTGCATGATCTGGATCTTGAGTCTATAAGAAGAATCAACAAAAAAAAGCCCCATAGCGCCATTAACTTTTTAATTAAGGCATTGGAGAGGTTGCAAGATGAGTGATGTGATAAAGAGCATGTTTGATAGCTATAGAGCTACTACTCGTGATGAAGCAGAACAAGCCTTAAGAGAAATACTACAGGAAGTAGTCTTACTTGGAGTCTGGAGAGCAAAGCTTTTTGAAAAAATGGCTTTTTATGGGGGAACAGCTCTTAGAATACTCCATGGACTAAACCGTTTCTCTGAAGATATTGACTTTACTATGCTAAAGGCTGAACCTAATTTTTCATGGGAACCGTTTGCTAAGACAATTGAAACTGAACTCAAAAATTATGGATTTAATTTTGAACTCAAACAGAAAAGCAAGATGTTTAAAAGTAGTGTAGAGTCTGCATTTTTAAAAACAAACACTCTTAAGGCTATGCTACAGGTGGAAATTCCTCAAACTTATCTTGAAGGTTATCACCCAACTGGCTTGCTTAAAATAAAGATAGAGGTAGATAAGAATCCTGTTGAAGGTTTTCGAACTTCCACAGAAATGCTGCGTTATCCCTTGCCAGTACCTATACAGTCTGTGGCTCTGCCAGACCTGTTTGCATCAAAACTTCATGCAGCACTTTACCGAGCATGGAAAGATAGAGTCAAAGGGAGGGACTGGTATGATGTCTTATGGTATATTCGCAATAAGATACCGCTTTCACTAGAGCATTTTAAAGCATGCATGAAACATAATCAAACTGATACAGAGTCTATAGAGCTTTCTGATATTGCAAGTCTGCAAGGTCTTATAAATAATAAAGTAGATTCTTTAGATATGGAAAAGGTGAAAGAAGATGTAAGGTACTTTGTTAGGAGTGATGAAGTTGCTGTAATTGACTTATGGGATCAAGCATACCTTAAAAGTTGGATTGATAAACTTGAATTAGAGAGAGAGTAAAATCTTTACAAAATGTATCTAAGTAAAAATAGCTTACAAACAATACCTGTTGGGACTAGAGATGCAGATATTTACTATAGAATAAGTGATGCCAAGCATGCTCTAGATTTTAAAGAACTCAAAGGATTGCTAATAAGAGGTGATAGGGCATTAAACTTGTTAGAGGAAGAGTCTATAGGAAAAATAGCTGCGCTTAGACTTGAGAGAGGAACTGTGAAATAGGGCTGAGCCAAAATTCTAATGGCACAAACTCTATTGACACTATTGATGAGATAGAAGTTGTATATATATTACCCGTCAAACTTGCAGGGCCAGAAGAACTTGATTTAAAAATTACCATAGGCCAGTCAGGAATGCTCTTTGAAGACTTTGGGCAATTTAGTGAAGAAGAGATAGCTACAATAAAAGAAAGAGTGAGGCAAAGCCTAGATAATGAAGATGAGAATTTTGAACACCTATCTACACATAAAGACTGGGAAGAAGCGCTTGACCTAAAATTTGACGGTGCAATAAGTAAGCTTAAGCAGTACAAGCAGCTTACTCAGGCCCATAGTGAAAGTTATAGCCGTATTGATGAAATACAAAAAAGTTATAAAGAGGCTCTTACACTCCTCAGTAAGCTTGCTCTAGAAGAAGGAGACATAGAGGCGCTAGAATCTAAACTGTCAACTGCCACAGCTGTGCTTAAAGATTATGCCTGGCTTACTAAAGAAGAATTTCAAAACGAACTTTTACAAGACCTTTCAGCTGCTTTTTCAGAGGATAAAAGCACAGGCCTTAAAGATGAAGATGAGATAATAGATGTATCAGATATCTCATTTGATCTAGTAGGTGAACTGCCTAAAGTAACTCAAGAGCTAAGTAGCTTCTTAGAAATGATTAATCAGCGCTTTGACAGTGAAGAGGAGACTGATGATAGGATACTAGAAAATCTAAATGAGATTTTTACATCTCAAAATGGGAGCTATAGATTAAACCATG
>JAACFD010000096.1 GCA_009937555.1 Chlamydiales bacterium
TCAGCAAGAGGGCGATGAAATCATTTGGAAAAGTGGTGGTCTATTAACAGGTCGCTATTTAGTTGAATATAACCTACCTCCAAATTACGAGCCTCTACCTCCAGGGGAAGTAACAATTGTAAAAGATCAGCAAGCATTGTTAACGCCAAGTTTTACAGAAAAGAAGAATCTTTATGTTAGAACAGGTCACCCTCATGCTATCTTTACTGTTACTCACTTAGAAACAGGGAAGAAGTATGAAGGTAATGGTTACTCACATACATTCCGCTCATTAACTCCAGGAACCTATCATGTTGAGTTTAGTACTACTGCGGATAGCTTGTATGTAGCTCCTACTGATAAGACTGTTAGCATTAACCCTGATGAAGATACTACTGTTGAAGTAACTTACAGGCAGGCTGGACAGTTAGTCGTTTCTTCTAATGTGACTGATTACTCAATACAAGTTAGAAGTCTTGAAAAAGATGATGAAATCTATAACATCAATATACCAAGAGCTTCTAAAAACATTTCCCTGCCTGAGGGTTCTTATGTCATTAACTTTAACCCTATCACAGGCAAGCGAGCTATTCGTTATGGAGAAAACTACCCTGACCCTATTCGCTTTAGAGTAGAAGCCGATCAAACAGAAAGAATACATGGTATTTTTGAACCGCAAAAAGGCAGCTTAGTTGTCACTAGCAACATTGAAGAAGCTATGTATTCTATCTATGATATCTCAGAAGGGGAAAAGATGGTTGTTGGAAGGTTCTCTGGCAAACACTCTGTAATTCCTCTTACTTTTGTTGGGCGCTACCAAATTGAGTTTGAGAAAGTACCTAACTATATGCTTCCAGAATCTTTAGTAGTAGATGTACAAGCCGACGAAAGACAAGTGGTTGGTGGGGTATACTTACCTCTTCATGAACTTGTTACAGTAGAAAGGGGTCCAAGTATTACAGGGGATATTTTCTCTGAAGGTGCTGAAGATGAAAGACCAGCTAGAACTGTAGATATCGATACATTTGCTATCTCAAAATATGAGGTAACCAACCAGCAATATGCAATGTGGCTTACTAAAGCTTTAAGAGAAGGTAAAATCATTTACTCTCTTGGCGAAGGTATCATAGGACAGGTAAAAGATTTAAAAGGCCGTATTTTATTTGAAACTCTTGATGGAGACCCTGACAGCCAAGTCCAGGTTTTCGAAGAAGAGGGAGGCCTTGTGTTTAAACCTATACCAGGTAAAGAAAACCATCCAGTTATTGAGGTTTCTTGGTTTGGTGCGCAAGCTTACTGCGTAGATAATGGTTATAGATTACCTACTGAGTCTGAATGGGAAAAAGTTGCTGGTATGGCAAGAACTAGATCTAATGAGCCTTTAAGAAAGTTCCGTTACGGTACTGGTAAAGACCATATCAACACTCAGCTATCTAACTATATGGATCGTTTTGAAACTACAGACCCTGCTGATTTAGCAAGCAAACCTGTAGGTTTCTATGATGGTATTAATATGCTTGAATTAAACCCATCTGTTGTTTCAGACCTTAAAGCTGATTCTAGTATAGTTGAGCATAGCTACGCTACTCTAAATGGGAAAAGTGCCTTAGGAGCTTATGACATGAGTGGAAACGTTCGTGAATGGGTTAATGACTGGTATGATCCTGACTACTTAAAGAATATGCCTGCAGTAAACCCCAAAGGACCTGGGCATGGAACTAAGAAAGTTACCAAAGGTGGTGCTTATAATAGCTTTGTCTATGAGCTAAGAGTATCAGCAAGACAAGCGCTATTCCCTGAAACTACTGATGCGTATACAGGATTTAGAGTTGTCTTAGACAAACGTTCAAAGTTTAAAAATTAAAATCCCCCTATATAAAAAAGGCCTTCTCTAGGGAAGGCCTTTTTTATTCTAATGTATCAATAAAAGTAATTGACTACTTCTTAGCTGTCTCCTCAGTAGCTTGCTTATCTGAAGCAACCTCTGTAATAGCATGTTTTAAAACTTCGATACAAGACTGCCCATCAACCATTTTTAAAATGATCGTATCTTTCTTGATATCCTTGACAGTACCTACAATTCCCATTGCTGTGACTTTATCACCTTTACTAAGACTCTCTCTTCTTTGATCCATTTCTTTTCTTCTTTTCTGTTCAGGACGAAAGATAATGAAATAGAAAAAAAGCAGAGCGATACCAATCATCATAAATGTTTGCATAAAGTCGTCTCTATTTGAAATAGGAGCAACTGGCTCTTCTACTGCAAATAATGCCTGAGTAGTTAGCAGCATTAAAAATAGACTGGCCTTCTTTACAAGGTTTTTCATAGTGTATTTTCCTTTGTTTTTTAGAGCTTACTGTGGGTAAAGCTCAATAGTTTTCTGGTAAAATTCTTCTAGATTATCATCCAAAATAGCTTGCCTTAACTTCTTCATGAAATCAAGGTAAAAGGCTAAGTTCTGCATGGTTACTAAAGTGGCTCCTGTGGCTTCATCTACATTTAGAAGGTGCCTTACATATGCTTTAGATTGTTTAGAAGCATAATTAGATAGCTCAGGATCTAAAGGTGAGTGATCATTAGACCATCGCCCTGCCCTAATATTGATCTTTCCTTGCCAAGTAAAAGCTGTTCCATTCCTAGCGTTTCTAGTAGGCATTACACAGTCAAACATATCAACACCTCGCATAACCGCCTCAACAATATTTCTTGGAGTGCCTACCCCCATCAAATACCTAGGTTTGTCAGATGGCATATTAGGAGCTAGATAATCAAGGGTTTCGTACATAAGCTCTGCAGGCTCTCCAACAGATAAACCTCCAATCGCATAGCCTTCAAAACCTATCTCTACTAAATCACTTAATGACTGTTCTCTTAAGTCTCTATAGGTTCCCCCTTGGATAATACCAAAAAGGTTCTGATGGTCTTGAAGCTTATAATCCCGGCTTCTTCTGGCCCATTTCTTAGAACGCTTCCAGGATTCTTGTACCTGGTGAAAGTCACACGGATATGGAGGGCATTCATCAAAAGCCATTACAATGTCTGAACCCAAAATTTTCTGAACCTCCATGGATTCTTCTGGGCTCAGAAAGTACTTACTTCCATCTATATGAGACTTAAACTCTACCCCATCATCACTCACTTTGTTAAGTTTTGACAATGAAAAAACTTGAAACCCTCCAGAATCTGTCAATAAAGAGCGCTTCCAAGATGAAAAGGCATGTAAGCCTCCTGCCTTTTGGATAATCTCTTTCCCAGGCTTAAGCATCAGATGATAAGTGTTGCCTAGTATAATTTGAGCCCCTAAGTCTTCTACCTGCTCTGCTGTTAACATTTTCACACAACCTCGTGTTCCCACAGGCATAAAAACAGGAGTCTGAATAACAGAGTGAGTGGTTGTTAATGTTCCTGCTCGAGCATTAGAAGAACTCTTCTCTACTTCAAAAGTTAATTTAGACATTTTTAAACCTGATTTTTATTAGTTAGTATCACGATATTTTCGACATGCGTTGTTTGTGGAAACTGATCTACAGCTTGCATTACAGTAAGACAAAAGTCTTTTTCTAAAAGGCTTAGATCTTTAGCCTGAGTTTTAGGGTTACAAGATATATAGATAATGTATTTGGGGTTACATGAAAGAACAAGATCTACAGCTTTAGCACCTAGACCTGCTCTAGGAGGATCCAATACAACAACATCTGGATCTTCCATGAATCTACTCTTGTCAGCTTTTTGCTGTAGAACCTTTTGAACATCACCCCAGATAAATTCCTGATTATCGATATCATTTATCTTAGCGTTATTCTCCCCATCCATAAGGCTTTCTTTTCTTAGTTCAACCGAATAGACCTTCTTAGCACCTCTCTTTGCAGCTACTGCACCAATAGACCCTATTCCACAGTATAAATCGTACACAACACCCAAATTATCTTCTGGTAATAAGTCAAAAGCTGCTCTATATAAACGTTGAGCTTGTAGAGTATTAGGTTGAAAGAAAGCCTGTGGGCTTAAAACAAAACTTAGAGCTTCTTGCTCAGCTTCATCAATAAAAAGACGCTCTTTAATTGTTGTAGGGCCGAAAAGTTGCATCTCATAAACTTGAGTTTCCTGCCCTTTCAGCACCTGATGTAAACGAAGAAAGATACTTAAATCATTTTCTTCAGGCATATCACTACAAGCTCTTTTTATCAGCTCTGAAAATTCATTAAGTTGTTTTTTAGTAGGAGCATACTCAGGTTTAGCTGAAATACTAAGCATGACAAAGCGATCATTTGTTTGTATTCCTTGCTTAAGAGTCAGCTCTCTTAAGGTCCCTGTATTATGTCTATAATCATAAGACTGCAAACCTGTTTCAGACCACCATTCACAAACCTTTGGCAGTACTTCTGTCATCCATTTTGGGCAAAGCTGACACTCATGGGTATTAATAACTCGTCTTTTACCTCTTTGGTGCATCCCTAGGTACTGAATACTATGCTTATCTTGTCCAAATGAAAAGCTCATCTTATTCCGATACTCCCAGGGGTATTCACAGGCCATAATAGGTAATACTTCAACACTATTATCTGCTAAATAAGATGAAAATAAGCTATTAATTTTTTGCTGCTTGAACTCAAGCTGTTTTTCATAACTCATGTGCTGCAAGTGACAGCCGCCACACTGAGTATAATGAGGACATTTTGGCGTTGAACGGTCTGTTGAACTGCTCTGAATAGTTACTTTTGTAGCAATTGGCTGCTTACGCCTTTTCTTTGAAATATCTAGTTCTACACCTTCACCAGGCAGGGCAAATGGAACTTTTACCTTATAACTTCTACCCTCATAATCCCAATCAATAACCCCTTGGGCATCTGAATCCAGACGTAAAACATTAGATACTACCGACTTAAACTCTTTAATTTTAGACATTAAATTACAATCTCTCCTTCGAAAAGAGGGATTGTAATCGAAAATATAAATCTAGTGCAAGGGATCAAAAAAAAAGGAAGGCTTTTTCTACCTTCCTTTTTAGAATATATCTAGATAAACAAAAGAGACTATCTAGCTCTTGCTGACCTTCTTCTTGTAGGTAGCTTAGCTGTTGATCTTTTAGTAGCTTTTTTAGCTTTAGACTTAGAAGCTGTTCTAGAAGTAGCTTTTTTAGTTGTAGTAGTTCTTCTAGAAGTAGTCTTTTTAGAAGTAGTCTTTTTAGAAGTACCTCTTTTCTCAGAAGCAATAGATTCCTTTCTATATTGCTTAGCAACTTTTTCAAAGCGGATAGAACCAGTTCTTACCCTTTGAGCAGCAGCTTTGTTTCCGTTTACAGCTTTCTCTAAGTCTTCAGTAATGTTACTTAGAAGTTCTCTCATTTGTTTTACAGTGTTATTTAGTGCCATTTTTACGTAACCCCTCCGTTCGAGTTGTTAATAACAGTTAAATTCTTTAAGTTTTATTCATAATATTCGCAAGTAATTTTTCATAAAAAAACCGCGCCAGCTTAAATTTTATACTAAAAAAAGCTTTATAAAAAAAACTTAACCAATTCTAGAAATAATATGAAAGCTTTTTTTAAAAAAAATAGATTTAATAAAAAAAATAATCCCTTTGTAAAGCAATAGGAGTTAAAAAAAGACAATAAAACTAAGGATTTAAGAGTAATTTTTAAACCTTTTAAAGACCAACACAAGTAACTTAAAAATAATAACTTAAATAAGTTACTCAAAAACTATAAATAGGCGAAAATTCCGTTGATAAGAATAAGTAAATAAAGATAATGTCTCTAAACAGCGAAAAACATTTAAATTATCCAAGAAACCCATTATTATTAGCCTTTACATCACTTATTATAATTCGAGACACTATTAAAAAGACGCTTATGAAACAGCTACTTTCACCACTTCAGAAATCTTTATTAATAGCAAGTATAGCTACAGCATCACTATCACCGCTAGAAGCACTCACAACACTACCTCCACCTGTTCAAACTAATTTCCTGCATAGTAAAGAACACCTAGCGAGCGAATTCCAGGAGATGTACCAAATAGGACTTGATGCACTGCAGCAAGAGGATTACCTCAGAGCTAAGGCTGCTTTTTCATCAATACTTAGACATCATAGACAATTTTTAAAGGTGAACCGCGGTTACTACTTCTCTGCAAAGATCAATCTTGCTGTGTGCGAAAGTAACCTAGGTAACTTTAAAGAAGCTGACCTTTTACTAAATAGGCTTAGAAAAGAAAACCCTCCTGAAAAAGCTCTTATTACCATTGAAAGTTTTCGTGCTCGCCTAAAGCATAAGAAGGGCGAAGTTAATGAAGCATTTCTTATTCTATATAACCTGCAAAAGCGCACGAACCAAACTCTATGGGAACAAGAAGAACTAAGCTTTTTTCAAGAGATTGAGCACAAGCTAGACCAAAACTACCAAGACTTAGTAAGCCAAGCCGAAAAGATGTACCACTCATCTCTTTTTGATCTAGCCATTCCTTTATATAGTAAAGTAGCACTGGCTATTGAAAAGGGACATTTCCCACAAGAGCTGAGAGAAGGACAACGTTATGAATTCATAATGTTGAAGCTAGCAAATTGCTATTACCAAAACAAAGAGTACACCCAGGCTCTACGTCACTTACAGCAAGTGAAAGATAGCGAACACGAGCTCTTTCCAGAAAAAACCTTTCTGGAAGCTCTTTGCTATCAAAGTTTAGGAAAGCACGATGAAGCCCTAGCAAACTTTGAGGGATACTTAAGACTAGGATCCCCAAGAGACCTTCCACGTTTTGCTCAAGCTAAACTACAACTTGGTATTTCCAACTTCCAAAACGGCAAACTAGCACCTGCCCAGAGACACTTCAACTTTTTTAATAAACCAGGCAATACTCAAGAAAAGTTTTTAGCAAAGCTCTACTTAGCTAAAATATTCTTGGCTGAGAAAAGATCAATAGAGCTAGATAAAGAGCTCAGCTTTTTAGAAAAGGTGATTGAAAAAGACAATCCCCTCTTTTTTGAGTTTTCTTATTTAAAAGGTGAAAGCTTATTTTTAAAAGAAAACTATCCTCAAGCTATCGAAGCTTACGAACTTTCTATCCCTGAAAAAAATAAAGAGCAGGCCAAGTGGTACCTTAGCACCTTATATAATCTAGCATGGTGCTACTTACAACTCGCAAATGATCATGACCCTAAAAGCCCTCAACAGCTACAGCTATTTTCAAAAGCTGAGCTTATTTTAAACGAACTAATATCACATAAAAAAACTCCTGAAGCTGCCCTAGCTCTAGCAAGGCTATACCTTGCTCAAGATATGCAAAGTGAAAAAGTAGAGCATTTACTAGCCAACACATCCTTTAGCGATAATAATGAACAAGCTGAGGCTCTATACCTTAGAGCACGTGCTACTGAAGATAAACAAAAGCAACAGCAGTTATATGAGAAGCTT
>JAACFD010000097.1 GCA_009937555.1 Chlamydiales bacterium
ATTTAATAATAATTGATCAGAAAGTCGTCTTCATTGTAAAACATCACTTATTAGGAAATTATGCACAAATTTAATAGGTATATATGAAACTTTTCAAAGCTACCATTTGCATATGGATGGGAGTTTGTGGCTTCATTGGTTCTGGGTTACATGCACAAAGCCAGCAGACTGACATTGTGAAAAAAAATGAAATTACAGATAGCTTTGACGAAGAGAGCGTAGCCACAGATGAGCTTGCCCAGTCTAGACCTAGAAAAGAGTTTAAAAAAAGTTTAGCCAGAAACACTATTAGTGATATGCGGAAAGATAGTGTTCCTGATGACATTAAGCAAAATGCAACTTATCTTGAAGGCTACTTACAAGCTCTTCTTGATATGCACTACTATGAATTCAAAGTAACGATAAAATTAAAAGGAAGACAAGTCTTCCTGTATAACTTGCCAGATAATCGACTTGTAGCAGACAGTATTGTACAATTTGTTGCAGACTTTCCTGAAGTAGACTCCGTACAGATTGCAGCAGAACCTTCCTCAAAAGATAAAAATGATAAAAAAGACACTGTTCAGCCTGTTGTTAAGGGGATATGGATGCCTCAAAGCACCATCCTTTTTCCTCCTATAACTGCTGACCCTAAAGCTATGAAGTATGGCGTGGGCTTGCGTTTTCATGATGATATCATAGCACGGCGCGCTGTAGCTGTAACTTTTGGAGATGAGTTACCATTTTTCCGATGGCATCACTTAGGTGATTTAAATGGTGATGCTCAGTTTAGTATTGCAGCTGGTGTGCGTGCTATTTTCGATGCTACTCCAGATGAAGGTTTCTACCAAAGAAAAGGAGACTGGGCTGAACTAGTTAATTCAGATTTTCTTCTTAGTTTTCCCTTTACCTATGCTATTAAAAACTGGGCTTTTAGAGTTCGTGTGTATCATATCTCTTCCCACTTAGGAGATGAGTTTTACCAAGCAAAAATACGCCAACAGCCAACCTTTAAAAGAAAAAACCCCAGCTCTGAAACTTTAGATTTCTTTACCTCTTACCAGCTTACTAATGCTATTAGAGTATATGCAGGCTTAGGTTATACTTTTCATAAAGATAACACATTCCCATATGGACATGGAGGTTTAGAGTATGGGTGTGAAGTTCGCTTAGCAGGTAGAAGAGATTATTATAACCAGCTATACCACCAGCCATTTATGGCCATGCATTTTCACCATCTTCAAGATGTTAACTGGAAATTAAATGCAACCTACCAAATAGGTATTGAATGGAGTAAGCTTCACGGTATAGGCCGAAAGATAAGAGCTTATGTTGAGTACCATAATGGTAAATCTCTTGAAGGTGAGTTTGCTCTAGAGAAGACCAACTACCTATCTATTAACCTATCTTATGGTTTCTAGTCGCTTGATGGAACCTCTAATTTTTTGAAGGTTCTGTTAGCTAAGCATCCATTATAATCAGTGTCTCTTAAATCTAAAACCTGAACTGTTTCAGGTAACCATCTATCTATATTAACCACTCTTAAAAGAGTCTCTCCAGTATGAATCATCGGAGATATGCAAGCAGATTTTACAGCAGAATCACTAAATGAAAGTTTTTTGGCAACCCGTGAAAAACCAGGGCTTAATGGTGCAGGTGTTCTTAAAGGTGTGCTCATAATAAATGATTGAGGTGTTGTAGGAGAAAATAAAACTGAGCTAGTTTTTGGAGGCACAAAACAGTTAACTGCATAGAGGTATAAATGAGTAAGATTTTTAAAAAGGTTTATAGCTCTTTATATATCAGATTTAAGGTGACAGAAATTTAAGCATAGTAGTTTTAGATTTGGGTTAATAACCTCTATCATAGCTTTGCTAATAAAAGGGCATGAGGACAAATCAATAGCCTCTAGTTGCTTTAATGTTCTAAGGGTTTCAGTGAGCTTTTCATTTAGGGTTTGGCAATTTTCTTCAGCAAAGAGGGCGGCATCACTAAATAAACCGTCTAGTAGCAGTGCCTTTAATTTAGTAAGCTCTTTTATTTCATCAACTATAGACAAAAGCGTTTCATATGAAGCACCTATACTTGGTCCTATTGCCAGAGAGCGCAGGTTGCTTAAACTTTTCAATGAAAATGGAGTTCCACCTTCAAACTGTACATATCTAAGCGCCAAGGAGCGTAAATGTACTAAACTTGAAATATGAGATAGATTTAATTGCTGAGTAGATACTGGAGAATAGGGGCTAGCAAATCCAACACTAGTTGCAGATTCAAAATTGCATATAGATAAAGATGTAATAGTGGGGAATTCAGTTAAAACTTCTAACGCATTTTTATCTAATTGGGAGCATAAAGGAAGCCTGATATGTTCAAGGCTAGGGAATAAACTCAATAGTGTTCTAAGTTGACTTTTTGATAATGGGCTTTCAAGTTCACTATCTAGAGAAAGAGAGTCTACTTTTTGCATTTCTGGCTCTCTTACTATATCTTCACCACTTCTTATTTTCCCAACTAGCCCTTCAAGATCTGTATAACTAGTAAAAGCTCTCAAAGAAGCGCTCATTCCATCTTCTTTAACTTTTGCACTAATAGGGTCTAAAATATTAGGGCTACGGACAAGAGCTCTATCAGTTTCTGTTAACTTAAGAGGGCTAGGTGATGAAGGGGACTCAGGGTTAGATGGAGGGGGTTTCACAACATAGTACAATAAGACTAGCGAGGCAACAGCGACAACAGCAGCAGCAGCTTCTTTCTTCTTCTTGTTATCTAAATTGGGTATGTGATTATGTACTTGAATATGTCTAATAGGTGAAACTTGTGACAAAATAATACCTCCATTGATTTTCAAAGAAGTATTATAGAGCCTCATTTTTTTTAAAGTAAATCAAATACCTTAAATTTTCTTTTTGAGAGTGCTTTCTCAGATGTATTTTACTGAAAAATCCCCTGGTTTTAAAGGTGGTCAAGAGAAGCTGAAAAACCTTTTTCAAAGTGTGGAAATTCAGGGCCTATTGGAAGTTTTCCATCAAAATACTGACGATAAATGTGTAGTCCCTGTTCAGCTTTTTCAATGCAGTAAAAGCAGTTGCTAACCCATTCTGAACCTTTAATGGTTCCCTTTTCAAGGTTGCATTTAAAACGAGAGCTTATCTTACTTTCCCAGTATTTTTCCTCACCAAAAAGTAGAACTGGAGTAGGGTTGTAGGCGCCAACTTTTCTACCAACTTCCTCTAAACAAAATTCAAAATCTGTTCCAATACCTCCCTGGACAAAAATAGGGAAGTCTAGGTTAAACTCAGCCTGTCTTTCAATGAGGCGATTGAGGTTGAAGGTCATCTTAGCATCAATGTATGGGTTTACCTTTTGCTCGTTAACAGTTTCATTTTCTTTTGAGAAATTTACAATATTGGCGCAGGATATAATCCCTAAATTTTTAGCTACTCTATTGCCTAGAGCCATAGCTCCAGGGCCTCCGCCTGTAACTAGGGCTAGCGGCGTTTCTTTGTTAAGTAGTAAGTGGGAGCTATCTTGCTTCATCTCTATAATACCTTTGAGGAGGCTTTCTAACTCGTGCTCAAACTCTCCTTCAATTAAGTTTGAGCCATAGATACCAAAAGTAGTAGAGTTTACAAAAGCGTTAGTATAGTCTAAAGGTACAAACATCCCCGCATCAGCTTCTTTTCTTTGCTGATATTTAAGTACTTTTCCAGAGCCTTCGTCAACCCAGTAAACTGAGATAGCAAAATTAGCTAAGTCATTAAGTAGTGAACGATCATTCTGAGTAAAAAACTCTCCATTAGAGAAAGAAGGTTTATAAAAATAGATTCGCTTCAATAGCCGAAGCACACGAGGTGAGAGTAGGGCCCTTTTCATAAAATAGGATGGGAAATATCTGGTAAGCAAGACTCCCTGTGATGTGATATCTTCTTTTTCAATTCCTTCTAGAAAAGGAAATGAAGATTGAGTCTTAATAAAGCGTTCTAGAACAGCAGCTTGCCTACTTTCGAAGTTTGTCCCTGGTAGGTGAGTCTTTTTACACTCCCTATATATCCAGTCTTCTTCTTTTAGATTGAGCAGCTGCTCTCCCTTTACTACAAAAACAGAAGCTTGAGAGTTATTGGGTTTATTTATGGAACGAAAGGCACTAAATAAAGTGTCAGGAACTTCTAAGGCATCTTTGAGTTGATCTCTATCTTCAAAAAAGACATGCTCCCTTTGAGGTTCTAGTGTATAAAACTCTAGAGGGATATAGTATACCTCTTCCTCAGACTTTCCAAATAACTCATAGATATCTCCAGAAGCTTTTGTATCTGGTTGCAAAATACAAGCTGAGGTATGCGAAGCTCCCTTTGGAAGGTAATCATTAACCACCTTGCCAAAGACAGTTCTAATATGAAGTTGAGGAGTTTTTACTAGTAAAATCTCTCCTTCGCTACATGTTTTACTTCCCTTAGTATTCCACTTCTGGTGTAACGATAAGAGAGAGCGTGTGCTTAAATGGTCATTTTTTAGAGACTTTGCGAGAGTAGGTAAGAAGCTGAAGATACCTTCATCATAGTGAACAACTCCGTTTAAAATAGCTAAATGAGCTACTGTGCGGCCGTCTACTTTTTCTAAAATTAATTGCTCAGAGCCATGGCCTCCACCCAAAGATAGTAAAGGGTCTCCATGAAAATCATAGCGGCTAAACATGCGTGATAAATAAAAAGGATCGCGCACTAAGCGGCGTTTATCCATAGCAAATAATTTACCGATATAACAACCCTTTTCTAAAAGAGGAAGAAGAGAAATTGCTACATTTCCCTTGACTTCAAGTTCAATAAAGACTTTAGCACTACAGTTGTGAGGGGAAAGTTCTACCCCAAGCGTTTTACTATGAACACCAAGTTGCCCTAAAGTGCTCTTTAAGTTGAAGATAAGTAGGTCTTCAGGTAGTTGGTAGCCTACGAATTTTGGAGAAATATGCTTAATTGATACACATACTTTAACACTATGTTCATCAATAGCTGTAATCTCTTTAATTTTTCCATCTGGTGTAACTAGGTCTAAATGACTTAAGTTTAAATAGCTTTCCATATACTTCAGGGGTGAGATTTTTCTTTAAAATAGGTTTAATCTATTAACTAAGAAGAAGCAAGGGAAAAATGTGGAAAGTTTGTTTAAAACTTGTAGACAAAATGCCATAAATTTTAACAAATACAGAAATTCTTCAGCAAATATAAAACGTAAATACCTTTAAGTTTTTTACAAAGGTTTGTTTGTAAGTAAGATAAGGTAGTTTTCAAATTACTTCTGCTAAGAGAGCGGTAAAGTAAGAGTTTATTAATAGTCAGTTCTACTTTGTTAATAACTGTTTCAAAAGAAGGGGAAAATACTTTAAGGTTCTGGTTTTAAGCTGAATAGTGAAAGTGCTTTTAGCTTATAACTAGAAGGTGTATAGTGTTCGTTTTTAAGTTCTTTTTGTTTAAAAGTTAAACGCAAACGAGCAAGTAGTTATGACCTCTTTAAAAAAAGCTAGAAGTTTAGGGACACATAATGGTCGGTTTCACGCAGATGAAGTTACCGCATGTGCCTTGCTTTTATATTTTGATATAATTGATAGAGATAAAATTTATCGTACTAGAGAGCCTTCTATATTAGAATCTTGTGAGTTTATTTGTGATGTAGGTGGAATTTATGATCCAGATAAAAAACTTTTTGATCACCACCAAGCTAGCTACCAAGGAACTCTGTCTAGTGCAGGCATGATCTTACTATTTCTAAAAGAACAGTCTGTTATTTCTGAAGCTATTTTCAACTTATTGAATGATAACTTGATAAAAGGAGTGGATGCACACGATATTGGCTTAACACAACCAAGGGAAGGTCATGCAGAGTTTTCCCTGATCGTTTCTAATTTTGTGCCGGTATCATATACGTTCACAGAGCAGGAAGAAAAAGATGCTTTTAATCAAGCGCTAGATTTTGTCTTAGGACATTTAGACCGTATGATTAAAAGACATGAGTTTGTGAGTAGCTGTCGCCCAAAAGTTGAAAAAGCAATGCAAGAAGCTAGCGACTGCCTTGTTTTTCATGAAGCTTTGCCTTGGATTGAAAGTTTCTTTGAGTTAGGCGGAGAAGAGCATCCAGCTAAATTTATCATTATGCCTGTAGGAGATCTCTGGAAACTTAGAGGGATACCTCCTAACTTAAAAAATCGCATGCAGGTAAGGCAATTGCTTCCAGAGAAATGGGCAGGTTTACTAGAGAACGAACTAGCTGAAATATCGGGAATTGAAGGTGGTGTTTTTTGTCATAAAGAGCGATTCATATCAATGTGGAAGAACTTAGATTCAGCAAAGCAAGCACTGCATTATGTATTGAAAAAATCAATAGAGGAGTAAAGGCATGTCAACTATCTTTTCAAAAATAATTAGTGGAGAGTTGCCGTGTGATAAAGTCTTTGAGAATGATCGTATCATTGCTTTTAAAGATATTAACCCACAGGCTCCTGTCCACCTATTAATTGTGCCTAAAGAAGAAATTAAAAACCTGCAAGAAGTTACCCCCGAGCAAATGCCCGTGATAACTGAAATTCTAGAGGTTGCTCAACAGTTAGCAAAAAAATTTGAAGTGGAGAGTGGGTATCGCTTACTCACTAATATTGGAGAGGACGGAGGACAGACTGTTTTTCACTTGCATTTCCATTTAATAGGGGGAACTATCCTAAAAAACCTAGTGTAGGTGATTTTGCAATACCAACTGATAATAGCTATATTGCTATTTTGGACTCATACCCTATCATCATCCGTTGATCCTTCTAGGCCCCTTCTTAGAGAAAATATAGGGGATATGAAAGGAGCACTCAAGGATCTAGATGTACAGCTTAAAGCAAAAACGACTGCAGAGCTTGTATCTAAGAAAATTTCACTCCTTTGTCGCTTAAATATGTTTTCACAGGCTCATCGTCTATGGCAAGAAAACAAAGATACTTTTTCTATAGGGGATAGAAATTATCGTAAAGCATTAGAAGAACTTTGCTGGCTAAAGCTTAAACAAGGTTTTAGCACTGGTTCTTTAGAAACTAGAAGAGTGTGTTTGATAGCTGCAGCTTTGCAAAATGATGCTAGATCGATCCCTTTTATTACCCAAAGTCTAGATTCGAATAATGCCTGGATGAGATTTCTTGCGACTCAGTTGTCTGGAAATTATTTAGATGAAAAGCTATGGAGTCATATAGAGAGTAAATTTTTTGAAACACGTTCTTATGCTTGGTTAAGACAGGTTGTGAGCATTGTATCACACGTTCCACTGAGAGACTGGGAGAGCAATCTGTCTTCCTTTCTTAAAAAAGAGGATGTCCCTCATGACCTATTTGTTATGGTAGCTTCTGCGTTGGTGACCCTTAAAGAAAAACCTGAG
>JAACFD010000098.1 GCA_009937555.1 Chlamydiales bacterium
ATCATCGCTCATGTACTTTAACCACCGATTAATTTAGCTAGTTTAGAGATTAAGCTAAGAAGGCTATAAATGCTGAAGTCCATTAAATAGATCACCAGACCAAAGAAAACAGTAGCTAAAACAACTACCTTAGTATTTAACTTCAGCTCTTCCTTAGTTGTCCAAGATACTTTCTTAAGCTCTTCTTTGACTTCTCCAAAGAAAGAAAAGAATTTTTTTGGATTTGGTGATTTTCCTGGGGAGTTTGTCATTTTTCGACTACTCTTTAACTTAACTGTTGATGTCATCTCATATTCTCTTTCGAGTGCGGAGGGAGTCGAACCCCCGACCTGCGACTTTGGAGATCGCTGCTCTACCAACTAAGCTACACACCCATAATAATAAAAAGACCTGGGCTTTTTGTAATAAAAAGCCCAGGTTAACAAAAATTTACTCGATAATTGTAGTTACTGTACCAGCACCAATTGTTCTGCCACCTTCACGGATAGAGAATCTCATTCCCTCTTCCATAGCGATTGGAGCAATTAATTCTGCAGTGAACTCAGTGTTATCACCAGGCATGATCATTTCAGTTCCTTCAGGAAGAGCAATGTTACCTGTAACGTCTGTTGTTCTGAAGTAGAACTGAGGTCTGTAACCGCTAAAGAAAGGCTTATGTCTACCACCTTCATCTTTAGTTAGGATATATACAGAACCCTTAAACTTAGTGTGAGCTTTTGTTGTTCCAGGAGCACAAAGAACCATACCTCTTTGGATATCTTTCTTATCAACACCTCTTAGAAGAACTCCAACGTTCTCACCAGCTCTAGCTTCGTCAAGTAATTTATTGAACATTTCAAGACCAGTAGCAACTGACTCTTGAGTGTCTCTTAAACCAACGATTTCAACTTTATCGTTTAACTTAATAACACCTCTTTCCATTCTTCCTGTAGCAACAGTTCCTCTTCCTGAGATAGAGAAAACGTCTTCAACAGGCATTAGGTAAGGCTTTTCAGTTTCTCTTTCAGGAGTTGGAATATGAGAATCAAAAGTGTTAATTAGGTTATCAACGCTTTCTACCCATTTCGCTTCGCCCTCTAGAGCTTTAAGAGCAGAACCTCTACAGATAGGTACATCGTTGTAGCCTTTCTCTTCAAGAAGCTCTGTTAATTCCATTTCAACTAGATCGATAAGCTCTTGATCTTCTTCGCCCATCATATCTACTTTGTTTAAGAATACTACCATTGAAGGTACGCCTGCGTTTTTAGCTAGTAGAATGTGCTCTCTTGTCTGAGGCATAGCTCCATCTGTAGCAGCAACAACAAGAATAGCTCCGTCCATCTGCGCAGCACCTGTAATCATGTTTTTAACATAGTCAGCGTGACCTGGACAGTCAACGTGAGCGTAGTGGCGGTTTTCAGTCTCATACTCAACGTGAGAAGAGTTGATGGTGATTCCACGAGCTTTTTCTTCTGGCGCATTATCAATCGCCGCATAATCTTTAAAGTCCCCACCAGACTTTTCTGCTAAAACTTTAGTAATAGCAGCTGTTAGGGTAGTTTTACCATGGTCTACGTGACCAATGGTCCCAATGTTTACGTGAGGCTTACTTCTATCAAAGGTTCCTTTTGCCATGTGTCTCGCCCTCCATAGGCACGATTGTTATTTTAATTCATAAATAATTTTTCTAAGTGAACTGCCCAGAATAGGAATTGAACCTACGACCGCTTGCTTACCATGCAAGTGCTCTACCACTGAGCTATCTGGGCTTTTATAACGCCCATGTCCTTTTGGGCATTCAAGCATATAGGCTATAATGTAGCTCATATTAAACTCGAAAGCCCCCAAGTCTATTTTATTTAAGCAAATAAATCAATAATATTTATTTGCTAAACAAAACTATTTTAAGCGATAAATGATTCTTGCTTTAGAAAGGTCGTAAGGGGACATTTCTAACATCACCTTATCACCAACTAAAACTCGGATATTTCGCATTCTCATTTTACCACAAAGGTGTGCGTGAACCGTCATCCCGTTACTAAGTTTTACCTGAAAATTCATATTAGGTAAAAGTTCCAGTATAGTTCCTTCTAACTTTATCGTATCTTCTTTTGCCATATTTATTAGCCTTTACAATCTGATGGTTCGCCACCACATAACTTCTTAACTTCGCAGAGAAGACATTACACTCTGTGAAGTTTTTAAAGTCAACACTTTCTTTAGACTTAACAGATAAGTCCATTCTTTATATAGTGTAGAATCTTTGTTAACTAACTTTAAAAAGTTTATATTATGGATTGGAACGATAAATTAAAACAACTAAGAACTTGGTTTTCTAACTGCCCAGATGAAAAATCAAAATATCAAGTTCTTTTGGAACTTGGTAAAAAGCTACCTAAGATAAGCAAGGAACCTAGACAAGCTCCCCAAAAAGTTGAAGGGTGCCAAAGCTTAATGTTCTTATCCTCAGATATTAGAGATGGAAAAATTTACTATGAAGCTGAGTCCGACGCTCTAATCTCAGCTGGTCTAGCCTATATAATGACTTATATGTTTTCCGGGGAACTATTAGAAACAGTTATCAAAAGCAAACTTGATTTTTTGAAAGATTTAGGCGTTATAGATTCTTTGAGCCCTTCTCGCTCAAACGGTTTAGCTAGCCTTCACCTAACAATTAAGCAACAAGCTATCCAAGCAATCATGAAGCATAACCTTAGCTCTTAGCAAGTTCTGGAAGCTCTCTTAGATTAAACTCTACCTTCCACTGCTCACCTTCAAGGGAATCAAACCAAAGTTCTAGAGTTCCCATTTCTGTATACTTGGATCTTATATATACTTGGACATATCCTTTGCTTTCATTAGACTCGAGCTTAACAGACAGAGATGACAATTCTTTTAGCTGACCTTCCCAATTAGGGACTTTTGTCCCCATACTTACTGACTCTCCATTACTTAGCTTATTTGTTGAACGCATAAAAAAACGAAAGACCGCTTCTTGACCAACAAGTAAGTTAAAACTCTGTAGCTTTAGAGAGTGCTCTTCACTCTCCTCCATTCCGTATGGAGCTATACACATAGCTTCAACAGGAACTGGAATACCTGGAATAGCTGGCATATTACTTTCCACACCGATAAAGTAAGAGCAAGCGAGATCTGCCTTTATTCTAACACCCTTACCTTGAGTAGCAATGCCATAGTAACAGGCTCCAATACTTACCGACAGGTCTAAATCATTGCTACTTACACTAAGTACTTCAGGTTCTTTCTGATCTAATTTTTCTGACCAAAAAGCAAAGACTTTTTTTAGCTGCCCCTGCACTGATTTGGACCGTAATACTCCCCCATTAAATAAAACTTTCGTTGGCAGCTGAAAATTTTCAAGGCTATTGTTATTGCTCTCTCCAGTTCGAGATAAGAATTTTGCTAATTGCGCAGTAAAACGAGGATCTTTAGCAAAAGGCAAACCAAAGCTACTAAGAGCGGCTCTTTTTTCTATCAAAGCCTGTTCATCTGGAGGTAGAATAGGAAAAAAACCATCTAAGATAACTTGATGAACGTCTTCTCTAGTAATTTCAATTGGGATTGACGAGGCTATAAGAGAGGAACCTCTTGATTCTATACTCCCCTTAAAGATCTGCTGCTGCTCTTCGTCGCTTAGGAGGTACTCTTTAGCATAGCGACTTTGGTTGACTAGCCTATTGAACTGCCACTCATCTATTTCTGTTCCCTGTTGCTGAAGCCTTAGTTTTATAGAGTAAGCTAGTGCTAAATCCATATTATCGCCACCTAAAAGCAGGTGCGACCCTACTGCTAAACGCTCTAAGTTTAACTGACCTTCATTTTCCACAGCTTCAATTAGAGAAAAGTCACAAGTACCACCCCCAATATCAACAACTAAAACTCTATCGCCAGGCTCTAAATCATCTCGCCACTTTTCTTGTCTACACAGATAAGCATAAAAAGCTGCCTGCGGCTCTTCTAGAAACTTGAATTCAGGATACTCAGCAATCCATGCAGACTGTTGCACAAGACTTTGAGCATTAGGGTCAAAAGAAGCAGGAACCGTAATTAATACCTCTTGCTCATTGAAAGGTGCTTCTGGAAATTGCTCTTCCCAAGCCTCCTTAATTGTTTTAAGCAGGGTAGCAATTGCCTCAACAGGCTTTAGCCTTGTGTCTTCCTCATCAGCAATATGTGGAAGCATGATCTGCTTGTCTATATGATTTTGACATAACCAAGACTTTGCTGAACTAATCACTTTTGTTGGAACTTCTTGGCTTTTAGCCCTTGCCAACTCTCCTACAACATAGTCATTACTCAACTCTGAAAGAGCCGTTTTTTCTTGTTCAGACGGAAAGAAGATAAAAGATGGGAGAGAACTAGAGCCTTTTAAATCTCCCTGCGCGTTATACTGAGAGAAAATAAGGCTATTGATTTGAGTGTCGTTCTCTAAATTTTCTTTATCTGCCCAGGCTAAACAACAGTTTGTTGTCCCTAGATCAATGCCTATAACATATTTTGACATACTAACTAATCTCAACCTCTGCTGGTGCAATTACGTCTACTTCTGCATGCTTACACTGGGGCAAGCTCAACTTAGCTGCCCTCCATCCCTTATGCTTTAATACACCTGAAAAAGGACCTGAACGAGGCACTTTCCCTGTTAATTTAATTTGCTGAGCATCATAGTTTTCAGGGACTTCTACTTTTTCACCTTCTTTTGCTTCATGCATAATAGGTCTAATAGATAACAACTCTTCTAGCTGTTTAGAACAGTCTCTGTGCACTTGGCGAATCGCTGCTCCAATTTGTTCATTTGTGAACCCTTCAATCTCTTCTTTAAAGAAGTCAATTAGACGTCCTTCTTGCTGTAATTGCCTTAGAAGCGTCAAATGGGAAATATCTTTTTTAGAATCTTTCTTTTGTTCTACCTGCAATCTATCAATGAGTTTAGGTTCTCTGAACACTTTAAAAAAAGCTTTTATAGCACAAGAAATCGCGTTAAACATAACCTTTATCCTTCATGAGACATTGTAAAAAACTGCTCTGCAATCCCTGTTGCAAGCACAGCCGCTGAAATAAATAATAAAAGACTTAAAGTCTTTTTCCCAAAAGGCAAGCCTAGAGCTGGATCTTTTTTATGAACGTACCAGCCAGACCAAACCAAACCTACAGGAATGAAACCATTTAAGATTGAGTCTCCAAAGCCTCCAGACCAATCCAAGGCTAAAAAGAAAACTCTAGGAAAGCTAAATGAAAAGATACATGATGGCACTAGAGCTAATATAACAAGAAGGAGGCGACTTGACTTTGTTTTGCTCACTTTTAAACCGTCTGCAAGAAAGTCTATTAGCCCCATTCCAATACCTAGGAAAGAAGTCGTAATTGCAAATAAAGAAAAGGCTCTTGAGACTTTAGCTACAACAGGATTATTTACTACCATCTGGTAATGCTCTGTGACATCTACACCTTTCTCATATAAAGCTCTAAGTCCATATTCACCTTCATAAGGAATACTTCCAAAAATAAGGTATAGCCAAGAAGCATATATTGCAAAAGTTAGTAAACAGCCAAATACAATTGCATACTTTAATTGACGAGGGTCTTTTTTAAAACCTGGTACTAAAGATGGTAGCATACTTTGATAGCTAAAAGCTGTTATAAATAGTGGTACGCCAATCCATGCTAATCTAGGGTTTGAGGTATAAAGTAACTCAGTTTTCACCTCATTAACACCTAGGCTAACTAAAAATAAGTAGGCAAAAATCATTAGAACAAACACTAAGGCATTGCTTCTATCAATAATGGTTTCACCTGCTAATAATATTGCGCCTACAAGAAGAGTAAAGCCTACACAGCCATGCATTTGGCCTACTTGCTCAAAGCTGAAGTAGCTAAGGATTTGAGTAAAGTGTACTCCCCCGTCAGCAATATAAGCCACTAAAGACGAGTAAGCTAGAAATATATAAACTAGCCAACACAGCCTCTTTGCATTTTCACCTAGCAAGCTAGAACTAAGAGTAATAAAGTGAGATCCCCTTGGAAACCATAGAGTAGCTTCAAGTATTAGCAGGCCTGTTAGTGCCATAAAGATGCAACAAGCAAGCATAACAACTAGGGAAGGAATAAAACCAGACATACCCGCAGCTATTGGTAGAGCAAGCATTCCGCCACCAATTGTGGTACCTGAAATTAAAAACATCCCCGTTAAAACGGATCTAAGTTCTCCATTAAACATTTTTTTCTCCGACTGACATAGGTAAGACTATTTGGAAGAAAAGGATGATAAGCTATCACTTGATATTTTAAAAGTGCTTAGCGAGATAAACTTTTGAGCAAGCTAGCTGCAGCTATGTATGATAGCTGACCGTAAGGTTCGTTTAGACAATCCTCAAGGAAGCTCCACGACTCTTGCTCCGCAATAGCTAAAAGAGCCTCTAAGATTCTAAACTTTTTTTTATAAGAAGCCTTTTGATACTTCTCCTGCAAGTTCGATATAACTTTTTTTTCTTTTTTTAACTGTGCAAGCAAAATAGCAGCTTCTAGAGAAACTCTATCATCGCTATGATCTAGCAACTCATAGAGAAGAGATTCTGTGTTATACAGTTGCTCTGTAACTGAAAACTCCATAGCTACTTGCATGCTCTGCGAAGAAAGATTTGCCAGCAGCATTTCCAAACTACGACGTGCCCTTTCGGGGTCTCTTGATGCCCAAGCTTCTATGATCTTTAACAAGATAAGTTGTTCAACCCCTGTTTTATCTGCATACATTGACGAATCTTTGAAGCCATAAGGTGCAAATACTTCAACATCTATTAGAGGATAATAATGTGAGGCAGGAGAAAAAGCTGATTGCTGTATAACAGTTTCAGTTTCTTTACTTAAATAGCTCTGATCACTAGCCACATCCTTTCCTAATAAAAAAAGAGAGTACAGTAGATTAGCTTTAACATAGAGGTTAGAAACTAAAGGAAGCTCTCTTATGAGCCTCTTCATAAGTACAGGTCCACAAGTTTTAACATACGCACAGGCTAAAAGAGCGGTCTCTACATCTACACTACTTAAACACTCGACAATGTAATCTTCTGATTGCTGATCTTCTTCTTTAACCAAAAGTAGCGCACTCGCAGCTAGCTTTACAATACTTTTTCGACTCTGAAGTTCCTTAAGCTTCCCTACAATTTCATGATCTAAACTGATTGAAGGCCGTAGCATTAGAGATCTGCATGTTACGATGACAACCTCATCACTAGCATTACTGATTAAGTTCAACAACTCCTGTTTTGAGGGGGTATGAGATAGCTTTGCTATAGCCTGGCCTTTAAATAA
>JAACFD010000099.1 GCA_009937555.1 Chlamydiales bacterium
GTAGCTTGACGCTGACTAGTGACCATATCGACATCTTTTTAAAAGGCGTGGATATTTTAGAAGACCTACAGAAGCAAGATGAAAACACGCTTGCAGACTGGGTCAGAAGCGAATACCGCAAGGTGCGCGGTTTAACCAAAGTCTGTATCGATATTGCTGAAGGAAATGAGCTAAAGCTAATAAGACCAGAGAAGAAAGTAGAAAAAGTTGAAGAGCAGTCACCTAAAGCTCAAGAAAAAACAGAGACTGTAACTGAAGAGGCTCCAGCTCCTTCTAAAGCTGCAAAAGAGGAAGTAAAGCCATCTGAACCTCGTTCACAAAAAGAAGCAGATCAAGAAGCGGTAGCTAAAGCTGCAGCTAAAAAAGAATTAGAAGAAGAAAAAGATCGTGTACTTAGAGTTTCAGCTGAGAACTTAAATAAGATGATGGGGCTTGCAGGAGAATCTCTGGTTGAATCAAGATGGTTGCCTGCATTTTCAGATTCCTTGTTAGGCCTTAAAAGAAAGTTTCAAAAGCTAGTGCCTATTGCTGATAAGCTTCGTGATATCATTGATGGTATGCAGCATAATCAAAGAATCCTTTCAGAAGTAGTAGCCCTGCAAGATGTCATTAGCGAGTGTAGAAATGGTCTTGGAGAACGCTTATCAGAGCTAGAGCTTTTCTCCAGGCGCTCATCAAATTTATCTGATCGCTTGTATAGAGAAGCAATTGCCTCCAGAATGAGGCCTTTTTCAGATGGTACCCATGGTTTCCCTAGAATGGTACGAGACATCGCTAAGAAGTTAAAAAAGAAAGTGAAATTTGAGATAATAGGTAAAGAGACAAAAGTCGATCGGGATATACTAGATAAGCTCGAGGCTCCTTTAAACCATATTTTAAGAAATGCTTTAGATCATGGCGTTGAAACAAAAGAAGAAAGAGATACTACAGAAAAACCTGCTCAAGCGCGTCTAAAATTAGAGGCAAAGCACCAAGCTGGGGCTTTGATGATTACTGTTAAAGACGATGGAAGGGGTATAGACTTAGAGCGTCTTAGAAAGAAAGTAGTGGAAAAGCAACTTGCTCCTCAAGAGATGGTTGCTCAGATGGACTCAAAAGAGCTCATTGACTTTATGTTTTTACCGGGTTTTTCTACAAAAGAAGAAGTTTCTGAAATTTCAGGAAGAGGGGTTGGTTTAGATGTTGTAAAAAGTATGCTACAAGAAGTATCAGGTAGCATCCATGCAACTAGTATCCTTGGAAAAGGTACTGAGTTTTGTATGCAACTCCCCCTAACCCTTTCAGTAGCCTCAGCTCTTTCTGTTGAGATAGCAGGTGAGCCATATGCTTTTCCTTTATCTAGAATAGACCACGCTCTAATGGTGCCAAAAGATAGGATAAAAACTATTGAGAACCATCAGTTTATTAATATCGAAGGGGATAACATAGGCTTGGTCTTAGCTCACCAGGTATTAGACCAGCCATCAACAAGAATCTTAGAAGAGAACTCAGAGATTCCTGTAAT
This sequence comes from Chlamydiales bacterium, assembly GCA_009937555.1. Taxonomy (GTDB): domain Bacteria; phylum Chlamydiota; class Chlamydiia; order Chlamydiales; family JAACFD01; genus JAACFD01. The sequence goes on from JAACFD010000099.1 coordinate 1,505, forward strand.
TGTTATCAGCAACTACTTTAAGCAATATGGCATTGCAGTAGATAGGTTTCTTGGAGAAAGAGACTATGTAATTCAAGATCTTGAGAGTAAATTAGGTAAAATACCTAATATCTACTCTGGGGGCTTAGGTGATGATCGCAACCCTGTATTGATAATTGATGTTGAAGATATGGTTACTAATATCAACCGTTTACTTTCTGAAGGTCAAAAACTTAAGAGGGTAAAAGGCACTCGAAAGGATATTGCAGGTAAACAGCGTATTTTACTTGTAGATGATTCTATTACTGTCAGAGAAGTCGAAGGGCAGTTATTAAAAGATCACGGTTATGAGGTTGACTTAGCTTGTGATGGTAAGGATGGATGGAATGCCATCCGTTTGGGAGAGTATGATTTAGTCATTACTGATATTGATATGCCTAGAATGGATGGCTTTGAGTTCTTAAACTTAATTAAGTCAAGTTCAGCACTACGTTCTATTCCTGTAGTGATTGTATCTTATAAAGATAGACAAGAAGACAGAGAAAGAGGGATAGAGCTTGGAGCTAGTTATTACCTTACTAAAGAAAGTCTTCATGACAATACCCTTATCGAAGTAGTGAAAAAACTACTAGACCGTTCATAAATTTTTCTTTTCTTTTTCTACTTTACCCCTCTTGGCCTGCTATTTGCTTCCTATAAAGCAGGAAAAAAATCGTTTTATATTTAACACTTTAAATACCAGGGGGAAAGTGCATGAATGGAATGCCAGGAGATCTAACGGGTGGTAGTTTAGGACCAGGACATGGGCAAAATTTTGCCCAAGAAGGGGAAAAATATGAATTACCATTTCATGCGTTCAGGGAAGATGGAACTTTACTAGGGCCAACAGAAGAGAAAGTATGTAAATTCTCTATTGTAGATAACCCTATTCAACCCAACAACCTCAAACTCAAGATTTTCGTAGGGAAGATGGAGTATACGGTTAGTCTGACAGAAGATGGTAAGAATATCTTCAAAGATACCACGCAAATTCCCGTTGAGAGGTTGGCATATAGAGCTAAACAAGCTTTAAAGATTATTTTCACTATCAACCAAAATGAAGACCTCTCTGGTAAAATTAAGATGAGGGATGGAGTAGTAGACGAAGATGCTCTGGATCCTAGTGTTAAAAAAAAGTGGGAAGAGCGAAAGAATTTAGAAATTAAGAAGAAAAAAACGGATGGCACTAAGACTCTAGAAAAGCGTGCTGAAGATTGCTTTATGAGACTTATGAATCCAAAAGCTGAAAAAGTGGCTAAGATGCATGAGCTACTAAAACCTGCAGCATTAGACATCTCAAAGCGCCATAAAACAGAAGAAGATGACGAGGATGAAGAGGAAGTATTAGAAGCTCTAGATCATCTTAATGACTTAGAAATTGATGGAAGAAAAGCTGTTTTAGGCGAATTGGTCACGAAGTTAAGCAAAACCCTAAAGAAAATCAACTCAGATAAAACCGTTGATAAAATAGGGGCTAAGTTAGCCAAATCCCTTATAGGATTAGCAGATCGCTTAAGTGAGTTAGATGATTTATGGGATGGCGCAGAAGGTGGGTTTCAAGAGTTTGAAACGCAAGTAGGTGCTATAGCTACTGATGTATCAAAAGTAATGGCAGAGTTAAAGAGTAATAAAGAAGATAGAGAGGCTCTTACTCCAGAAGATCAAAATAGATTTACAGAAGATGAAAAGCAGCTATTTGCTGAATTAGATACTGTAGTAGGGCCACAGTTTGAAGAGCTATCTTTATGTTTAGAGGGAATGCAATCATTTAATAAAGCAGACTTTGATGGGATGCATGAAGCCCTAGTTTTTGAAAAAGCAGATGATTTAGAAGACAGCACTACAGCTAGAGTAGAGCATATTAGCAAACGAATAGATAAGCTAACGCAGTTTGGGGATAGGTTTTTAAACGTAAAAGAGCAGGTATCTCAAGAGCGTACTTTAACCACCTTTAAAAAAGGTACAACTATCTCATTAAAAGACCACCCTGTAGTTAGAGGTGATGCGTTTATAGCTAAACTTTCAGGTTCATTCCTTGGCATTTGTAATGAACTTTTAGCGCTTGATTTTCCTGATATGGAAGATATATCGCAGGCAATTAGTAAAATTGACTCATTCAGTGTTGCAGAGGATTTTGATAGTGAAATTGAAAAGCTAAAGCAAATGGCTGACATGATTGATCTTTTCAATAACTTGGTTGAAGCATTAGAGAAGCATACAGAACCAGAAATTCAAGCTGCAGCAGAAAAGTTGAAAGCGAATATAGCTATTATGATTCTGTTTTATCAAAGATACTCAGAAGCGCTCTTCACTAAGTTAAAAAGCAAGCTTACTATTTATGAAGGGAATGAGAGGAAGTATGACGGCTTAGAAGATGAGCTTAAACGCAGGCTTGCAGCTCAACTTAAGGGTAAAAAAGATGATGATGTTAACCCTCTTGATGAGATAGCAGGAGAGTTAAGTAGCGCACTGGATATAGCCGCTTTGCTTGCGCTTTCAAAACGCTTAAATAGGTTAACAGGTTTAAAAGGTGAGAACCTTAGAAAACTAAATGCACTAAAGCAGCAAGTTTTAGCTAAGTTGGTCACTAAACTCTCTGAGATAAGTTCTATTAAAGAGTTAATAGCGCAGTTAAACGAACTAGAAGATGAGACATTGAAAAATGAGTTAATACAAAAGCTTCAAGGTAAGTTTGATCAGATGGCTGAAGAGTTACAATCAGATGAGAGCTTATCAAAAGAGGAAGTTGAAGATCTTTTATCTAGTATAGATGAGCTAGATAGTCCTGAAATACTAGCAAATTTAATAGCTGCTTTAGAAGAGAAGTTAAAGGTATTAAGTGTCTCCTTTGAAGATGGAGGAGAAATAAATAATAAGCTAGCTCTTATTCAAACTGCCCTAGCAAAAGTTGCTATAGCTGAAGATATAGATATTCTTAGATCTTCACTTATTAAACTAGCCACACTTGCAGTGCAAGCTAAAGTTTTATCAGGAAATGAAGAGGCTGATGAAGAGCTGGGAGCGGAAGTTGTTGGGGCATGTGAAGCTAAACGCGGTCAGTTTAAAGAAGCGCTTATGGCTAAATTTACTCCTCTTCAAACTAATATTACAAACGATGATGGGCTTGAGCTGCATTCACTGTTTTTATATGTCTTATCAGAAAACTACAAGGACTCAGAAAGCAATCCTCACATAAAATCATACCTAGAAGGGCTCAAAGATGAAATGTTGAGTAAGGTAGAGGGGATAGATTTAACTATAGACCCTTCCTATTTTAAAGGTGAAGGGGATGCAAGGAATTTAGTAGATAATTTTTCTCATCGTTATAGCACATTAGCGGAGCTTTTAAAGGGAAGTGAACCAGGGATTATAAATTATATGAAATCTCTATTGAAAGCTTCTTTAAATAGATTTTTAAATGAGCTTCCTAATGAAGTTGGTCCAGAAGAGCGACATGTGGCGTTCATAAGTCAGATAATAGAACCTATTGAAAGAGCAGAGACTATAGATGGAGATTTAAACGCGATGCGAGCAAAGCAGTCTATTCGAAATGATCTTACAAGGTTTCTAACACAAGTTTATAGTGAGAATCTTGGTCTTCAAAACTTATATTCTAATAGTGATGATGAAAAAGCAGATAAGTTACTAAAAGGAAATGTTAGTATTTGCCGTGGAGAGTTATTAAAAGTAGATTCGGGTGAACGTGCAGCTTGCAAAGAAAGTTTTATTACAGGGCAGTTAGGTAATAGCTTTTATGAACCTTTAAAAGCTAGGTTAACAGCGATTCAAACTAAAGGAAGTTTTGAAGGTTTTGAGCAGTTAGCTGATGAGGAGTTTTTGGATAGAGTAAAGTTTGTCTTACCTGAGTCAGATGCGGCTCTTGTAGATGGCCTTCAGGAGGTTTTAGCAAATCAAGCATTTGTTGAATGGGTAAAGATAACTTCAGAATTTTGCGAAGAAAACATAGACGGGCTAGATGCTACAGCACTAGTAAATCGCCTTAAAAAAGCCTTGGAAGAACTATCACAATTAAAACAGCATCTAAAAAAAGGGAAGCCAGTAGGGGATCTAGAGGCGAAACTAACAAGTCATATTGAAAAAATTAAAGCTAAATTAATTGAAGAGAGCGGTAAATACACCTCTTTAGATAACTTAGGTCAACTGGAAAGCTCATTTAATTACTTTCAAAAAGTTCTAGATATTAGAGGTAAGCTTAGTGTCTCCTATCTAGGAAAAGCTAATAAGTATTTAGAAGATACATTTGTAGAAATATTAGAGCCTTTCCTAAAGGGTGTAGATAATATAGATGAAGCTTCATTAATAGATGGCTTGGAAGCTGTGGAAGAAAGCGATATGCATAGGTTGAAGGAATTGATTGGAGGGATTAGCGAACTTTCTCAAAAGTCTTCACAGTTAAAGGGAAGTGGGATTAAAGAAAAACTAGAGAAAATTGATGTAAGAGTAAAGTGGATTTTTGTTAAGCATCTAGGCGATCAGTGTCCTTTCATTCCCAAAGAAGATGGTCAAAGCAGGCTAGAGTATATGCAGGCTAATAGTAGCTACTCTAGTGAGTTAGTTAGTCTAATCCAATCAATAACAAGTGAAGGTAACGGTTTTGTTATTGGTAGAGAAGTTTTGCGCAGCTTTATAGCTCTTCAAACAGAGAGAAGTGATGGAGACTTGCAGCTTGCACACTATACTCTTGTAAAAAGCTTAAGAAAACTATTTCCAAAAGGTGGGGATACTAGATATTTTTCAAACGATATGGGAGAAACAGCCCAGACTGCAATTGCTCAAGACTTAAGAGCTTTTTTAGACTCAGGAGATGAGAGCAAATATGAAGCATATGAGTTTATGATGAAGCCTCTTCACCCATCTAATGATGAAACTTACCTAGATGTTTTACCTCATATTATGGATTCGTCGTTTCTTGTTTCTGGTCAAAGTCTTACGGAGTTGATTTCTGCGGTTAGGGCAGCATTCACAGTTCACGATCTAAAAAAGAAAATAGATTCTGATCAAGATATTTCTGCAGAGGACAAAGAGTTTATTAGAAAAAGTAGTAAGGCAAAAAGAGGTATCTTATTAGAGAATGGAAAGAGTTTATGGAAGGAATATGTTAGAGAATTTCAGGAAAAGTTAAGAGGCTTAGCTTCTGAAAATAATTTAGGTATTGAAGTCTTTAAGGAAGAGCTAGAGTCTCTTACAAATAAATTAGAAAAATTTCATAGTTTAGGGTTAACTAAAGATGAGCTTCCATTTTCTGCAGATGTTATCAAGCTTCTTAAAGGTGTTAAAGATTTTGAGAATTTAGACTTGGCATTGTCTCAAGACTTATTAAGTTCTATTAATAGGTGTGGAGGTAACCCTTCTGTCTTACCTGTTTATTCTGCGGCTCTTGATTGTTGTGAAAAAAGCTTGAGTACTCATGAAGAATTTTTAAAAGAATCTTGGAGAGCTGTTATTAATACAGCTGTAGATGAAGCAGGTGATATTGAGCAAATAGAACTTAATCTAACTTCACTATTTAAAGGTAAAGATTCTGAATATTTTAGAGAGCAATTGTCTACTGAAGTAGCTTTAAGGGAAGGGAAGTACCAAGGTAGAGTCAGGCAGCTACAGTTAGATAGGGAGGGAGCTCTTGACGATTCTCAGGGAAAAATAGATAGATTTTTCCAGCTTTTGGAAAATCTTGAGGGTGCGGGATATGCTAAAGATAGTGCCCTTCAAGAGCGGTCATACCTTGATTTAGGCTACTCTTCTCTTGAGG
>JAACFD010000100.1 GCA_009937555.1 Chlamydiales bacterium
GCATATAGAGCCCCTAGAGCAACAGAGGCAATACAAACATGTCGATGAGAAACATTTTTTCTAAACTGTTGGAATAAGCTTCCAAAGTTAGTATTAGCTAGAGTATCAACCTGCATTTTATTCATCCATTTATAATAACACTGCGGATTTAAGTATGATTTCATGAGGTATAATCTTAGTCTAGAGTGGTTAAGAAAGGTTAAAGAAAAGAAATAAAGTGATTGATTCTAAGGCATTTTTAATATTTTTTAAAGCTTGATCTAATTAAACGGCTCTTCTTATACTGCAAAAACAATCAAATTATTTTTTTACTACAGCCCTGAGGCTATAATGTTTACAAAATGGCAAAGCCTTCTATGTCTACTTAGTTTACTAATTGCCGCTACCTCATGTCAAAGTCATAAGCCATTACAAGCCCCTGAAAAAGAGCTAGCTTTACCTAATACATACTCTAAAAGCCTCGCTACTAATGCTAGTTCTTCAGCATATGATGACTGGTGGTTAGCCTTTCAAAACCCCCTTCTTAATCAACTTATTACAAAAACCTTAGAACAAAACCTCGATATTTCAGTAGCTCTAGATAGACTACAGGCAAGTGAAGCTGCTTTTAAAATCCATCAAGCTAGTATGTGGCCTTCTCTAGATCTTGCTTTTAACGCTAGCAGACAAAGAAGCTATTCAGCGACTCCTCCTTCTAGTGAAAAAGTTGTTAGCTATACAACAGGCCTTGCCCTCAGCCCTAAGCTTTCCTATGAAATTGACCTCATGAACAGGGTAGGCTCTTTGAGAAAAGAGGCCTACCATAAAAACCTTGCTGCACAAGACTATTTACAAGCTACAGAGCTTAGAATAAGCGGTCAAAGCGCTAAGCTATGGCTAAATAAGCTTCTTCAGCAAAAGATATACTACCTAACTCAAAAACAGCTAAAGACAAACCTTGCAATCACACAGTTAGTTGAACTAAAGTACCAGCATAGCGAAAGCTCTATGTCTGACTTATTGCAACAAAAAGCCCTTATCTCAGCAAAAGAAAGTGCCCTCCCACTAATATATAAAAGCTATAACTATTTACACCATCAGCTAAACTTATTGCATGGAAATGCTGACTTTAGCGAAGAAAGTATTAGCTATTTCGACTTTGAACTACCTAAACTCCCCCCTTTACCACAGTTAGGATCTCCTAAAGATCTGTTGAGTCTAAGACCTGATGTTAGCATGCAATACCAACTACTATTAGCCACAGATCAACAACTTGCCCATGCTATTGCCCTGCAATTCCCTGCGTTGTCTTTAGACTTCAGCTACCAGTTTAAAGCAAAGAATCTTGAAAACTTACTTGAGTCTCAGTTTGCACATTTGACTGCTCAAATTATGGCTCCTTTATTTCACGGCGGAGCTATACAAGCAAATATTGAGACTAAAAAAGCTTTGCTCAATGAGCAGTTAACTCTTTTTAAGAAGAGCTATTTTCAAGCGCTTCACGAGATAGAGCAAAGCTTACAAAATGAGTATATCCTGCTTCAACATGATCAAAAGCTAAAAGAGCACTACAAGTATGTACAACAGGCCTTTGAGCAGGCAAAAAATAACTACATTAATGGTGTTTCCTCTTACCTACATGTGCTTAATGCTCTTAATGCTCTTGAGGAAGCTGAAGTAAAATTATTGAAAAGTCAGGTTGATCTTCTTTTAAATCGTATTGACCTATACCTAGCAATAGGAAGAGAAAAAACAATCCCCCAACCCAGTTAAAGTTTATGGATAAGTCTAGCTCATCAGAAAACCGTTTTATTAAGCTCCCAAAAGAAGCTACTTATATAGTTGGCTTAACCCTTGGGGTTATACTTATTTTATTCCTCATTTTAGCTAATAAAAAAACAGCTGGCATGGAAGATAGCCCTCCATCAGCCACCTATGTAATCACTGAAAGTGCTAAAAAGATATCTCAGCAAAAAAACTTTACTGCATTTGGAGAGGTTTTACCTGCAAAAATGATAAAAATCTCCCCAGAACTCCCAGGTAAAGTCAGTTATATTAACCCTAAACTTTCAAAGGGTGCTTTTTTCAAAAAAGGGGAACTGCTGTTTAAACTAGAGTCTGAAGATTACGAAGCAATAGCCCAGTATCAAGAAGCTCTTTATCTGCAAAGTTCTTTAGAGTTAAAAATTGAAAAAGGTCGACAGGCTGTAGCTCAACTAGAGTGGGAAATTATGGAAAAAGAGTTCTCATCTCCAGTTCAAAGTAAAAACCTTGCTTTAAGAAAACCCCAGATGAAACTTATGCTAGCCAAAGAAAAAGCTGCTAAAAGCAACTGGGATAAAGCTAAACGCGATCTACAAAAGCTACAAATAACTGCCCCATATAATGGCTTTATTTTAAATCAGTATTTTGAGGAAGGTCAATTTCTTCCCAAGGCCACGCCTACTATTGACTTTGTTAATGTTGATAGCTTTTACATAGAAGCAAGCATTGCTAGCAGACATCTAGACGATCTTCTAGAAGCTCAGCAGGGTAATAAAGACTATAAAGTTGCAATTAACCACAGTAATAACGATTCTTCCCACAGTGCATACTTCAAACATATTATCCCTGCTCTTCAAAATAAGAGTAAGTTGAGCAAGATCTTATTAGAAGTAAGACAGCCTCTAAAGGGTGATAGCCCTAAAAAAGACTCTCTTCTTCTGGGTAGCTTTGTGCGCCTTACTTTTCCTGGGCCTTTGATGAAAAATATCATCAAACTACCAAGAAAAGCCCTAAGAAACTCTAATGATGTTTGGGTTAAAAACGAAGAAGATCAGTTAGAAATCAGAGAAGTTAAAATTCTTTTTCAAGATCTTAACTCTGTTTATATTACTAAAGGTTTAGAAGAGGGAGAAGAATACATAACTAGCTCTATTGCTCTTCCTATTGAAGGCATTCTTCTAGAGACTCTTAACCAAGGTGATGCTGATGAACCAAGCATCTAAACCCGAAACTAAAAAAGGACCACTAGCCTTCATGGCTAGAAATTCTGTCACAGCAAACCTCTTAATGTTTTTCTTTCTTGTAGGAGGTTTGATTTTTAGTTTTCAAGTTAAGCAAGAAGTCTTTCCCGAATTTGAGCTAGACTTTGTCTCTATCACAGTTCCTTACCCTGGAGCTGCTCCTGAAGAAGTAGAAAAAGGCATTATTTTAGCTATAGAAGAAGAGCTTAGCTCAATGGAAGAGATCAAGCACATCTATTCGAACGCTTTTGAAGGCATGGCTTCAATAACAGTAGAGTTAACAAGTTCTTCAAACAACTCAAAAGCTCTGCAGGATATTAAATCTAAGATTGACCGTATCCAATCTTTTCCTAGAGACTCAGAAAAACCTAACATCGCACTAGCTGAAAATAAAAAAGAAGTTATCTCTCTAATGCTCTACGGAGATGCAGATGATAAAACGTTGGATATACTAGCAGAGAATGTACGTAACCAGCTCCTTAATTACCCTGAAATCACCTTTGTTGAGATTGCCCCCAAAAAAAGCAAAGAGATTGAAGTAAGTATTTCATCAGAAAATTTACGGAAATATAAACTAACACTAGGTGAGGTAGCAAAAGCGATTGAAGCTGACACAAAAGATATTCCTGCAGGTAGTATTAAAGCAAACTCTGGTGAAATATTACTCAAAGCAGGTAATCGTAAAACCTCTGTTTATGAGCTTGAGAACATAATTATTATCCAGGACCCTCTTAGTAGTCCTCTTTACCTTAAAGATATTGCACACGTAGAAGAAAAATTTGCCAATGATGACCTAAAGACTTTGTTTAACCACAAAAATGCTATAAGAGTTAACGTATTTAGAGTAGGTAAACAAACTCCTATTGAAATTGCTGATATAGTTAAAGAACATACTAAAAAAATCAACCGTGACCTCCCCTCTCATATCAGAGCTGATACTTTTAATGACGCCTCGCAAATATTTTCAGAAAGAATTGACTTACTTGTAAGAAATGCTTTTCTTGGCTTAAGCCTTGTTCTTATTTTACTAGGCCTGTTTCTTGATATTCGCCTTGCTTTTTGGGTTACACTTGGAATCCCTATATCGATTATAGGTTCATACCTTTTTCTGCCTATAACAGGTGCATCAATCAACATGATCTCTCTTTTTGCCTTTATTATCACTTTAGGAATTGTAGTTGATGATGCGGTAGTAGTAGGAGAATCGATATACCAAAAAAGAGAACAAGGATTTAATCGGCTTGACGCTGCTATTTTAGGTGTTAGAGAAATTTGTATGCCTGTCATTTTTGCAGTACTAACAAATATTGCGGCTTTTCTCCCATTATTTTTTGTCCCTGGTGTTACAGGAAAGTTTTTCTTGCAAATCCCTGCTGTTGTAATCTCTGTCTTTTTAGTTTCACTAATAGAATCTTTGTTTATTTTACCCGGACACCTTGCTCATGGGAAACAAAAGAAGAACTTTTGGCTTTCATTCTCTTTAAGGGATAAAACTAATAAAGGTCTGCAGTGGTTAATCAGCAACACCTATCTCCCTGTTTTAAACTTTTGCATGCGCTTTAAATACCTTACCTTTACAGCAGGCTTTTTATCTTTAGTAATCGCATTTTTCTTTGTTGTTTCAGGTCTTATTTCATTTAATTACCTCCCTAAAATTGATTCTGATGTGATCAGAGTTGAAGCGACATTGCCCGTAGGAGTTCCTGTTGCTAGAACAAAAGAACTAGCCGCACAGCTTGAAAATTCTCTTAATAAAGTATTAGAAAAGCAGACCCCAAAAGATATCATCAAAGGTATCTATACAGAAATTGGCGGCTATGGCAATGCCATGGGAGGTCCCCATGGACCTGGTGGTTTTACCTCTTCAGCAAGTCATAAATTAGGTATGCATGTGCAGCTAAAACCTAGTGATGAGAGAAATATTAGTGGTATTGAGCTTGCTAAAGAATGGAGAGAGTCTTTAGGCCCATTAAGTGGAGTTAAGAACCTTTTATTTGATGCTACAATAGGTACATCTGGCGGCGCTGCTTTAGCTATTAACTTGTCTCACTATGACACCAAATTGCTAGAACAAGCTGCGATGGAGCTTGCAGAACACCTAAATATCTATAAAGGAGTTTATGATATTGATTCAGGCGTTTCTCAAGGAAAGTCCCAAATTAATTTCACACCATCTGACGAAGCCTATAGCCTCTCTATTAATTCTAGCTACCTTGGAAGACAACTAAGAGACCTATTCTACGGTGCTGAAGCAATTCGTATGCAAAGAGGACGTGATGAGATTAAAGTAATGGCACGACTCCCTAAAGAAGAAAGAGAAAGCTTATTTACTCTGGAGGACCTAGTTATTTTCTCCCCAGATAAAACAGCCCTTTCTTTACTAGATGCAAGTGAAATCACAAACCAAAAAGCTTATGAAAGCATTAAGAGAGTTGATAACAAACGCACCCTTAAAGTTTCAGCAGATGTGGATGCCAATAAAAATAATGCCAATTTTATTATGCAAAGTGTGTTTCAAGACTTTCTACCTGAGCTACAAAAAAAATATGATGGTCTTCAATATTCTTTAGAAGGTCAGCAAAGAGAACAAAAAGAATCTTTAGATGCACTAAAAGTAGGCTTTGCACTAACACTTTTTCTACTATTCTCCTTGCTTGCAGTACCTTTTAATAGTTATACCCAGCCTATTGCTGTTTTAATCAGCATTCCTTTTGGAATAGTAGGAGCTATTATTGGACATATACTTTTAGGTTTTTCTCTAAGCATTATTAGCCTCTTTGGCATTATTGCCCTATCAGGAGTTGTGATTAATGACTCCTTAGTTCTTATAGTCACCTGTAATCGTATTCGACAAGAAAAGAAAATCCCTGCCATTAAAGCTATGGAGGAAGCTGCTAAATCCCGCTTTAGGCCCATCATTCTTACCTCTCTAACCACTTTTTTTGGTCTTGCTCCTATGATATTTGAAACTTCAATGCAAGCTCGATTTTTAATTCCTATGGCTATTTCCATTGGCTTTGGAATTCTCTTTGCCACCTTTATTATTCTACTTATTGTCCCCAGTATTTACCTTATATTGGATCATTTTTTCCCATTTGCAGAGGAAGATAACTCACTGATTACAAAGTTCCAATAAGTCAAAGCTTTGCCTTTTGCTTGAAGAAAATAAGCTTCTTTGATAATGTTTCTAAATAACTATTTTACAGCAACTTAAAATCTATCAAATGAAAAGACAAACTGTCCAAAAAAAGACTATTCTAGATATTTTCGCTAACAGCAAGCACCCCTTATCTGTGGCTGAAATGCATGAGAAGGCTCAAGAAAAGCTACCCTCTCTGGGGTTGGCAACAGCTTACAGAAGAGTCAAAGAACTACTTGATAGTGACATGCTTAAAGAAGTCTTACTCCCACAGTGTTCCAAAAAGTATGAGTTTAACCCCAATAAACACCTCCACTACTTTCAATGCCAATATTGCCAAAAAACTTTTGGCCTTAAGCAGTGTGCTGGTAACTTAGAAAAAATGCTTCCAGATGGTTTTTCACTAGAGAGCCATGAAATTATTCTATATGGAAGATGTCAAGAGTGTCATAGCTAAGCAACACTTTATTTTTGACAAAAATCCCTTTACATCCTATTTCCTGAAATAGCTAGCCTACTTACCTGTTCAAAGTAAAAGAAGCTAATATGCTGCTTATACATTCTAGTCGGCTAGTTGTGGAAATGAGAGGAGAGAGGCTTATTTCCCCTGATTATGTTTTATTATCCGTACTACTTAGAAGGTACAAAATCATGACAGGAGGTGAACCATGGCTACACAAACAGGTTATTCCCATTTAAAAACCTCAAGGCAATTTGCTGAATATTTACAGGAGCAAAATGCTAAGAGAGTAACAAAACTTTCACGAACTGTCAGTCAAACAGAAATGGATGTTACAAAGGTCGTCAGTTCAATATCCAAGCTGTGGGAACAGCATCGCTATAAAGATTTAGATAGTGCTGCACAAATTGCATCACGTATTTTTAGCTTAAGTTTTCTTAATCAGGAAAAGCTAGAACGCCTAGACGCTTTTGTCAAAATTGTTGAAAAGAACTTAGAAAGAAGAAATTTTGAATCAAACAAAGAAGAGGTTCCTGAAGAACTTTCTCTAGAAGAGCAGCAGTTAGCTTTTGATAATATCTC